>JBFWQN010000228.1:0-8092 GCA_050249405.1 Hyphomicrobiaceae bacterium
GGCGACCTCGGCCGGCCGAGGCGCGGGGGCCGGCGCTTCCGCCTGGCTCCCAACTGCAGGCGGCAGTTGCGGCAGAGAAGCCCCGGTCGTGGCGGAAAGCCCCCGGCTCGGCGCCAGCGGCACCACCGGCGGCTCTGTCGCGGGGACGGTCACCGCGACGGTGGCCGTCGCCTGCGGCACGGCGGGCGGCTGCAGCACACGCTCGGCACGAGCCACGAGATCGGCCGCAAGACCGTCCTTCTGAGCGAGAGCGGCGCGCATGTCTGCCACAGCCTCCTCGGACTTGCCGAGCCGCTCCAGGGCCAGCCCGCGCGCGATGCGCAGGGCGGCGACCGCCGGGGGGGCGAGCCCGGCCGACGCCGCATGCTCGATCAACAGCGAGCAGCTCTCGACGATCGGTGCAGGCAGGCCGTCCGCACGGCAGCGGCGGTCGAGCTCGTCGGTCGCGAGAGCCAGCCCCGCCACCGGCGCCGCCTCGTCCGGATCGAGACGGTGCGCCTCGGCGAAATCGCGCATGGCGAGGCCGATGCTGCCCGCGTTGTGATGTGCCACGCCACGCAGATGATGCACCGCTGCCCGCGTGCGCCGGTCGAGACCGCCTCCGGCGAGCAGCTGAGAGCAGCCGGCGATGGCCTTGGCCGGCTGATCGACCTGGCTGCAGGTCTCGACCGGGCTGGACGTCACCTGCGCGAGACTCGCTCCGCCCAGCAGCGAGACAAGGCCGATCGTCAGGGCCCACCGGGCGCCGGTGCCGGTCAGGCGAGAGAGCCGCGTCGTCATGATGTTCACCCCACCAGAGGATATGTCGAGGGAAACCATACGGAGCGCGCGGCGCCGCGGCTGTGCTTGCCGTCACATCTCGTCCGATTCCTCCGGATGACCGCCAACGCCCGGCGACGGGCCCGCCACATTGTCTAGCGGCCAATTCGGCGGTACTTTTCGAGCGCGCCGGACACACTGTCGGAAAGTAGTCACACGGCGCCGCTAACGTGCCGCGGAATCAATTGGGGGATCACATGCTCCAACTGGACCGGTCGCGCCGAACGATGGAGCAAGCGCGGTTCTCGGTGACCGTCGCCTCCACCACACGGGAGGTGGAGGCTGCGCAACGGCTGCGCTGGCAGGTTTTCGTGGAAGAGCAGGGAGCGCGGCCCGAGCCGGGGCGCCACGGCGTCGAGGCCGACCGTTTCGATCCGTATTGCCGGCACATCGTGGTGCACGACCTGCTGACGGGGGCCGCGGTCGGCACGTACCGGGTGCTCATGCCGCAAGAGGCCCGCCAAATCGGCGGCTTCTACACCGAGCAGGAGTTCGATCTCAGCGGTCTCGCCGCGCACCGGGGACACATCGTCGAGATCGGCCGCTCCTGCGTCCATCACGACTACCGCAGCGGCGTCGTCATCGCCATGCTGTGGGCCGGCCTCGCCGGCCTGATCCTCGGGACGGACGCCCGCTTCGTCATCGGCTGCGCCTCGATCTCGATGCAGGACGGCGGGCGCGAGGCCGCGAGCGTCTATCGCCGGGTGGCGGAGACCAGCCTGGCGAGGCCGGAGCTACGCATGACGCCGCGCAATCCTCTGGACCTCGAGGCGACCGGCATCGACCCGGCCGTCAAGCCACCGCCGCTCGTCAAAGGCTATCTGAGAGCCGGCGCCGAGGTTGCCGGGCCGCCGGCCGTCGACCCGGACTTCGGCACCGCCGACCTCCCGATCGTTCTCACGCTCGACCGCCTCAGCCCCCGCTACGCGCGCCATCTCATAGCCGCCTGAGGCACGCCATGCGCCTGCTCCTCCGCCGCTCGCTCGGAATGGCTCGCGTGGTGGGCCATCTGTCACGCGGCGCGCTGACGATGGCGGTGGTTTTTCCCTTTCTCGACCGGCACGGGCGGCGGCGACGGGTGAAACGCTGGGCCGAGGGCGTGCTCGACATCTTCGGCCTGACGCTGGTCGTCGAGGGCACGCCTGCGGCGGACGGAAGCCGGCCGACGATGCTAGTCGGCAATCACATCTCGTGGGTCGACGTCTACGCCTACCTGAGCGTCGCCGAGGTGCAGTTCGTCGCCAAGTCCGAGGTGCGGTCCTGGCCCCTCGTCGGCTGGTTCGCCGCCAATCTCGGGACCATCTTCGTCGAGCGCGACAGGCCACGCGACGCCATTCGAGTGGGCCGCGAGGTGGCGGGCGCGCTCGAGACCGGCGCCACCGTCTGCGTCTTCCCGGAGGGCACGACCACGGACGGCAGCGTGGTGCTGCCGTTCTCCTCGGTGCTGGTCGGCGCTGCCCTCGAACGATCCGTCGCCGTGCAGCCCGTGGCGATCGCCTACCGGCAGCCCGACGGTGGCATCTGCCGGCGCACGGCTTTTACCGGGGACGCCACGCTCGTCGCCTCCCTCTGGCAGCTCGCGGGCGGCGGCCGCTCGGTGGTGGAGATCAGGTTTCTGCCTCCCATCGCGGCTGCCGGCGCGGGGCGCCGCGAGGTAGCCCGCCAGGCCGAGGACGCGATACGGGCGAGCCTCGGTCACCCGCCCCGCGTTGCGGCAGCAACGTCGCGACCGGCACGCGAGCCGAGCCCTGCCAGCAACCCGGCAAGACCGTGAAATATACGGGGAATTTACACTAGCTCGATTTCCTGCTGCGGTAACTAAGTGACGCAGGAATATCCGGTCTTTACTTGCAACCCGTAGAACTACGCAGCATGATTTCATTGCTGCGACCGGGGGGCCCCGACCGCATCCGAGTACTGCGTAGCCATCGTTTTGTGGTGCGGATCATGCTTATTCGTGCGGCCGAGCTTGCCCCGGGCACCTCGTTCGAGGCTGATGTCTGCATCGTCGGCTCGGGGCCGGCAGGATTGACGCTCGCCCGCGAGCTCGCCGGAGCGCGCTGCAAGGTCATCCTCCTCGAGACCGGAGACTTTCGCCCACACCGCAAGCTGAAGAAGCTCGGCGAGGGCGTCACCTTCGGCGATCCCTATCCGAACCCCCGCGCACAGAGAACACGACAGGTCGGAGGCTGCGCCAACCGCTGGCTCGTCGACATCGGCGGCGGCCGGCTCGGCGCGCGCTTCGTGCCTCTCGACCCGATCGATTTCGAGAAGCGGGACTGGATGCCCGAGTCGGGCTGGCCCATCGCGCGCACCGACCTCGATCCCTACTACGAGCGAGCGCAGCGGCACTGCGGCATCGGCCCGTTCGAGCAAGCGCTCGAGAAATTGCATGAGCCGGGCACGGATGTGATCGAGACGCCCGGGCTCGAGACGGGCATGTTCCAGTTCGGCCCGCAGACCCAATGGACCGGCCCCAACGACGAGTTGCTTCGCCATTGTCCGAACCTCGTCACGCTGATCGAGGCGACGGCCGTCGAGGTGCTGACCGACGCGACGGGGGGCCGCGTCACGGGCATCAAGGCAATGAGCTCGGAGCGCCGGCCGATCGAGGTGCGGGCGAGCCAGGTGATCCTTGCCGTCGGCTGCGTCGAGTCGGCGCGGCTCCTGCTCGCCTCGCGCGCCGTCCACGCCAACGGCCTCGGCAACGCCCGGGACGTGGTCGGCCGATATTTCATGGACCACCCGCAGTCCTATCTGAATATCTTCCGGCCAGCCGATCGCCGGCTTTTCGACAAGCTCGGCGTTTTCGATCTCAAGTCGGCAAGCGGCATGGCCGTGATGGCGAAGCTCGGCCTCAAGGAGGAGACGCTGCGCCGCGAGCGGCTGCCGAACAGCTGCCACCTCTTGTTTCCGCGCCGTGACCATTTCCTGAGCGATGCCTTTCAGGCGTTCTTCTCGCTGGTGCTCGACGTGAAGCTGAAGTCGCGTCCGCACAATGTGCTGGGCCGGGTCGCTCGAATGGCGCGCGGCTGGCAGGATCTGGCGCCGATCGCTCTCTGGGCACTCAAGGGCGAGGCGCATTATCCGTACCTGTCGAATGGAGGATGGGCGGAGCTCAAGCGCAAGAGCGAGCTCTTCTCCACGTTCGAGATATGGTCGATGGTCGAGCAGCTGCCGATGGCCGGGAACCGCATCGCACTCGCCGAGTCGAAGGATTATCTCGGCATGCCGACCGTCGAGATCCACTGGAGCTTCACCGATCGCGACCGGGACGGCGTGGAGCGCATGCGCCGGAGGATCAAGGACGAGATCGAGAGCAACGGGCTCGGCACCGTGGACTGGTCGAAGGACGCCTACACGTCGTCGACATCCGTTCACCCGATCGGCGGCGCGCGCATGGGCGACGACCCGGCAACCAGCGTCGTCGATCGCAACCTTCAGGTGCACGGCGTCGAGAACCTCGACGTGGCGAGCAGCGCCGTCTTCCCGACGTCCGGCTACGCCAACCCGACCTTGACCGTGGTGGCGCTCTGCTGCCGTCTCGCCGATCTCGTCAAGCGCCGGGCGGAGGCCCCCGTCGAGGTGCAAAGCGCGCCCAGCTCCGGTGAGGCCACACCCCTGATGCAAGTCGCCTGAGACACGCGAGAGTACGATCAACCCTCGCCGTGCCGCCACTTGGCACTTGGCTCGCTGGCGTGGGCATGTCCGCTGCCACCTGTTTCAACTGGTCGTGATCCGCGGGCCCACGCCGCCGTTGGCGCCGAAGGCGTCCTGGCTTAGGCTCGGCTGAGCATGACTGCGAGGAGACGTTCCCCATGCGCTGGATCCGCTACACCGCAGCTGGCCGCACGGCCTATGGCCTCGTCGAGGGCGACCGCATCGCGGAGGTGAAAGGCGATCCCTTCGACGGCTGGGAGCGCACGTCGACCAGCCACGCCCTCTCGGCGGTCCGGATCGAGCTGCCGGTCGTGCCACCGACGTTCTACTGCGTCGGCCTCAACTACGCCGAGCACGTCATCCAGGCGGCCGAGAAGCTCGGCATCGAGGCCAAGCTGCCGGATCGGCCCGACGTCGGCTACCGCGCCAACAACGCACTCCTCCCGCACGGCCAGGACGTCGTCATCCCGGCGGATGCCACGGACAAGGTCCAGTACGAAGGCGAGCTCGTCGCGGTCATCGGCAAGCGGTGCCGGAACGTGTCGGAGGCGGATGCATTGAAGTACGTGCTCGGCTATACTATCGGCAATGACGTGTCCGAGCGTACGTGGCAGAAGGGCGACCGCACGCTCTGGCGCGCCAAGAACACCGACACGTTCAAGCCGATGGGGCCGTGGATCGAGACGGACGTGGACCTCGACAGGTTGGAGACCCGCGTCCGCGTCAACGGCACCGAGACGACCCGCTTCAAGACCAACGACATGATTCACGGCGTCGCGCTCTACATCTCGACAATCAGCCGCTACAACACGCTCGAGCCGCGCGACGTGATCTGGATGGGAACGGACCTTTTCTCGCCGGATCTCGTCTCGGGCGACGTCGTCGACGTCGAGATTACGGGCATCGGCGTGCTCACCAATCGGTTCGTGCGCGCGAAAGCCTGAGGTTGGGCTCGGGGGGCTGGCAAGGCATCGATCGCATGGACGCGAGGACGCACCGCTCGAGCATGGACGGCCCCGTCTCGAGGGCCGGGCCGACCAGCGTGCCGAACCTGCTCACCTACGGCAGGATCGCGGCCGTGCCTGCGATGGCTGCGGCGTTCATGCTGATGAACGGTGATGCGCGCCGCTGGACCGCTTTCGCGATCTTCGTCGCGGCCTGCCTGACCGACTGGCTCGATGGCTATCTCGCGCGCGCTTGGCAGCAGCAGTCGGCATTGGGGCGCATGCTCGATCCCATTGCCGACAAGCTGCTGGTCGGCGCGGCGCTGATCCTTCTCGTGCACGACGGCACCATCTCGACTGTTACCGTGTGGGCCGCGCTCATCGTCCTTGCCCGCGAGATTCTCGTGTCCGGCCTGCGCGAGTTCCTGGCCGAGCTCAACGTCCGTGTGCATGTCTCACACCTTGCCAAGTGGAAGACGACGCTGCAGATGGTTGCCCTCGGCGTGATGCTGGCCGGACCGGCGGCGGAAAAGCTGATGGTCGGCGTCGAGGCGGCGGGTGCCGCACTCCTCTGGATAGCAGCGATCCTCACCCTGTGGACCGGCTACGGCTATCTGGCGGCGGCAGTTCGCTCGGCACTTCATGTCTGACGGACATGTGCGGCGCGGGCGGGCGGCGCGTGGCAGCAGCCGGACAAGCGATGGGATGCCATGACGACGAAGATTCTGTATTTCGCCTGGGTTCGCGAGCGGATCGGCCGTCCTGGCGAGACGCTCGACCTCCCCGCCGGAATCGTCACGGTCGCCGATCTCGTCGCGTGGCTGAGCGCGCGGGGCCCCGAGTACGCCGCGGCGTTCGCCCGTCCCGAGCTCGTGCGTGCGGCGATCGACCAGACGCACGTGAAGCCGGGCACGGCCATCGCCGGGGCACGCGAGATCGCCTTCTTTCCGCCCGTCACGGGAGGCTGAGCCGATGGCCGTGCGCGTGCAGCCCGAGGATTTCGACATCGGCCGCGAGGTGTCCGCTCTCACGGCCGGGCGCACCGACATCGGCGCCATCGTCACCTTCACGGGGACCGTACGCGGCGAGGCCAAAGGGCGTCCCATCGTCTCCATGACGCTCGAGCACTATCCGGGCATGACAGAGGCCGAGCTCGGGCGGGTCGAGGCCGAGGCGCTGGCCCGGTGGCCGCTCGACGCTTCGCTCGTCATCCACCGCATCGGCGAGTTGAAGCCAGGTGACAACATCGTGCTGGTGGTCACCGCCTCCCGCCACCGGCAGGCGGCCTTCGAGGCGGCCGAGTTCCTGATGGACTACCTGAAATCGCGCGCCCCGTTCTGGAAGAAGGAGACGGCGGCGGACGGCACCGGCAACTGGGTCGATGCGCGCGACAGCGACGAGACCGCACTTGCGCGGTGGGGATGAGGGGCACCGCCGGAGGTGTCTGCGTCGGCGGGTCAATAGAGATGGATCGCCCGCCTCCCGTAGGCCTGCACGACGACGCTGACGAGCGTCTCGGTTCCGTCGAGGAGCGCGGCGAGCGGATCGCCCGTGACCCGATACTCGAGGCGTTGCAGCCGGTCGACACCGAGTGACCGGCTCATCACCACCTCCTCGACCTTCTCGATCCTGTACTGGCGATAGGCCTGTCCGAGCGCCGGAACCAAGACCCAGAACTCCTCGTCGGCCCGGATGCGCTCGCCTGCATTCCATTCGAAAGCGGCTTCGATCTCGCGCAGGGGCGAGCTGAAGTGCCAGCGCTGGCGTCCGACCGTATCGCCGCTCGCGGCTCTCCGGGTCCCGCGCTCGACCTCGACGGTATCGGGCTGACGGGCGGGTCCTCGGCCGTGATCGCGAATATCCGATCGACGCATGGGCTCGCCGAAACAGGAATCCGACCAGTATGCGACGGCAATGCGGTGCACCTCGGCCGTATCCGATGCCTTGCGCGCCGGAACCGTGAGCGGGCAAAACCGGGTCGCCTCGACAGCATTGCCCGCTGCATCCGCGGCGGCCAACTGGTCGCTGAGCCCGAAGCGCGCGTTGCAGCCCGCATCCGGGCCAGAGACTTCCGGCGCAATCGTCCAGCCCGGCGGCAGCAGCGGCTGCAGCACCTCCTCGCGCAATCGGAACGACAGGAACGTGCGGGTCTCGAAGACGGTCTTGTAGTGGAGCGGGGGACCGCGATCCATGCCGGTCATGCCAATCTCCGCGTGACAATGGGCAACGCGCGCGCGCCAATTATTGCACAGCCAGGAGAATGCTACGACATTCGTCGGCGGGAGTGGCAGCGCCAGGCTGCCATCATACGGCGCTCAGCATGAGCGCCCATTCGTGGGGGAAGTCCGGTGATGCGCGTGCTCGCCTCGTGTCTCGTGCTGCTCGTCGCCGCGATGCCAGCCGCCGAAGCCTCGGACTACTCGCACACCTGCCGTACGGTCGGCGATCGCTACGAGATCGACGACGGCACGCTCAGCGACAAATCGGACCGGAATCACGCTTCAATCCCATACGAGAAGCTTGGCGAGACCACGCTGTCGGAGAAGCGCGGCTACTGCCTCGCCAAGGGCAACCGGTATGCCTTCGAGGCGCGCAGCTATGTCCTACGCATCCGCTTTCGCGAGGACGGCCGAGTGATCGAGCTCGATGCGCTCTGCGAGCTGGCGAGC
>JBFWQN010000229.1:0-8086 GCA_050249405.1 Hyphomicrobiaceae bacterium
GCACACGGTAGGCCTTGCCGACATGCTTCGGCCGTATTATTTGGGCACATCGAGCAGCGGCCGACTGTGGCCGCCGATATTTCGAGGGAGCTGGCCGATGACGGTCGCCTCGCAGAGCCCCGCCGGGGCAACGGCCTGAGTGAGCTGGCGCCTGCGGCGTCACCGGCCTCGTGCACGCGTCGTTCGCTGAAGCCCTCCAAGGCCCGGCACAATGACGTGCGCCGCACTGCATTTCCCTTGAAAGCTCCCACATGGGCAATTCTTCCGACGTGACCGGCATGGCTCCGGTGCACGTCTTCGCCTCGGCCTCCTCCTGGCTCGAGGATGCCGCTTCACGCCAGCTCGAGCAGGTGGCGACACTTCCGGGCGTCACGGCTGTGGCCGGAATGCCGGACCTGCATCCGGGCAAGTATGGACCGGTCGGGTGCGCCATTCTGGCAAACGGCATCTATCCGCAGCTCGTCGGCTCGGACATCGGCTGCGGCATGGGTCTGTTCCGCCTCGACGTTCCGGTGCGCAAGCTCCGCCTCGACCGGCTCGCGGAGCGTCTCGCGACACTCGACGGTCCCTGGGATGGAGATGCCGAGGCGGCACTGGCGGGGGCAGGCCTCGCGCCCGAGTCCGCGGATGCGCTCGGCACCATCGGCGGCGGCAATCACTTCTGCGAGGTGCAGGCGATCGAGGAGATCACCGATCCCGTGGCAGCCGACGCGGCGGGGCTCGACCGGGACGCAGCCTACCTTCTTGTGCATTCGGGCTCTCGGGGGCTCGGGCGCGCGATCCTCGAGCCCTACCTCGCAGGCGGCATGGTCAAGCTCGACCCGGCGTCTGCCGAGGGCAGGGCCTACCTCGCGCGCCACGACGGGGCCGTTGCCTGGGCCTGCCTCAACCGGCGGATCATCGCCGCGCGAGCGGCCGAGGCAGCGCGCGCCGGCCTCACCCCGCTCGTCGATGTCGCCCACAACATGGTCGAGACGACGTCGCGAGGAGCGCTGCACCGGAAGGGCGCGGCGGCTGCCGACCGTGGGCTCGTGCCGGTGCCGGGGTCGCGGGCGACGCTCTCCTACCTGGTGGCTCCAGCCGAGGCCCGCCGGCCGGAGACGCTGGCGTCGCTCGCTCACGGCGCCGGCCGCAAGCACGATCGCGCCTCCATGCACGGCCGCGTCCGCGCCAAGCGCTCGGACGTGGCACGGCTCGAGCGCAACCCGTGGGGCGGCATCATCGTCTGCGGCGACCGGGACCTTCTCGTCGAGGAAGCCCCCGAGGCCTACAAGGCCATCGATCGAGTCATCGATGATCTCGCAGCCTTCGGCCTCGCCCGCGTCGTTGCGACGTTCCGCCCGCTCGTCACCTTCAAGAAGGCCGGAGCACGCGAGCACCGGGACTCGACGCGGCGCGAGCGGACGCCGCGCCGCGGCAGGGAGGACTGGCGATGATCCGCCTTCTCCTGACCAGCGGTCGCGGTCCGGCCGAGTGCCGTATCGCACTCGCCAAGGCGCGGGCGGCGCTCGTTGCCGAGGCCGAGGCGGCTGGCCTCGACGTCGACAGCCTGGAAGGACCCTCACTCGACGGTCATGGTCCGGCCTCGGTCGTGCTCGTTCTCCACGGAGAGGGTGCGGCCGACCTCGCCCGCCCATGGATCGGCACCTTGCAGTGGGTGGCGCCGAGCCCCGTCCGGGCCGGCCACAAGCGCAAGAACTGGTTCGTCGGGGTGGTGGACCTCGGCGCCCCGCCGGAAGCGCCCCGCCCGCTGGAGACACGGGATGTCCGGCTGGAGGCCATGCGTGCCGGCGGCCCGGGCGGACAGCACCAGAACAAGACGGAAAGCGCGGTCCGTGCCGTGCATGTGCCGACCGGCCTCGCCGTGGTCGCCCGCGAGGAGCGCTCGCAGGCCCGCAACAAGGCACTGGCACTTGGCCGGCTGGCCGCGCTCGTGCGACTCGGCGCCGAGCTGGATGCGATTGCCGACAGGCAGCGGACCCAGGCGGCCCACGATGCCCTCGAGCGGGGGCGGCCCGTGAAGCGGTTTCGCGGCCTAGGCTTCACCGAGGAGCGCGGGTCGCCTCGCGGCCGAACGTGATATAATTGCTCGAAACAACACTGCGGAGGCCGGTGCCCAGCTCACCATGCCGCTGGCCCGGCCTCTGCCCGCATCATCGGGTCACGAGCGAATGACGACGTCACCGACCACGCCGCCCCGACCGACCACGCGCGCCCTGCTCGGCACGATGGCGCTCGTCCTGTTCATGCTCGTCTACGTGCTCGCGGCCTCGGTGCTGGCCCTCGCCATCCTGCCGGGCGGCAATCGCATTGCCGAGTTCTTCTATTACGCGGTTGCCGGCCTGGCCTGGGTGCCTGCCGCGGGCCTCATCGTCCGGTGGATGTATGCGCCGCGGTCGCCGATGGATACGCGGTGAGGCCGGCCCGTGCGGCCGCCGACGGCGGCTTCAGACGCTGCGCGGCATCCCAGAAGGCGAACGGTGCGCCTGTCAGCATGACCTTCAGGTAGCGCGTGCTCTGGAATTCCCCGTTCAGGGAGACGCGTGGCAGCCCGGTGAGCGCGCGTGCATGGTGCGGGTGCACGAGACCCTTGCGGGTGGTCACGGCGGTATGCAGCCCGAGCTCGCTCACAAGCTCGAACTCGCGCGGCCCGGCACTCGTCTCGTCACCATAGGGAAAGCTGAAATGGTGCACGGACCGCTGCAACTCCTTCTCGAGGCGCCAGACGCTCTCCTCGATCTCGATTCGCGCCTCGGCACGCGTCAGCTTGGCCAGCGACAGGTGGCGTCGCGTGTGGGCACCGATGGTGACGAGAGGATCACTCGCGAGATCGCGCAGCTCGTCCCACCCCATGATCAGATCGCGGCAGAGACTTGATGCGTCGATGGCCGCCCGCCGGCAGAGATCGCCAACGATACGGCGTGCCTCGTCCTCGGGCTGGGCGCGCAGCCACCAGTAGATGCGCGCGAAGGCCTCGTCCTTCTCCGCGACCGTCGCAGCGGCGAAGCGCGTCGGCACGCCGTCCATGCGCAGCTCGACCGTCGAGGATGCGGCAATCGCCATCTCCAGCTTGAGCCACCACAGGTCACCGCGGCCATCCGGGAAATCGGTCGGAACATAGATGGCGAAGGGCAGGCCGTGTCGGCGGAAGATGGGGTAGGCAAACTCACGGTTGTCGCGGTAGCCGTCGTCGAAGGTGAAGGCCGCGAACGGCCGGTCGAAATCGCCCTCGGCGAGCCGGGCATGAACGTCGTCGAGAGAGATCACGTCGAAGCCCAGGCCGACGACCAGCCGAATCGCCTCGTCGAGGAACTCGGGGGTGACCTCCAGAATGCGATTCGGCCCGAAGCCCGCCTCCCCCGCCGGCCGTACGCGGTGCAGCATGAAGATTGCGCCGACGCCGCCCGTCATAGGCGCCATGAGCCGGTCCAGGCCGGTGAAGTGCAACGTGCTGAGCGCAGCCTTGAGAAGGCCAGTCGTTCTGCGGCTCATCGGTTCCTGAAACTCCGTCAAGACGGCTGCGCCGATCGAGGTCGCGGCGAGGGTTCGGGCGCTTCGATGCAAGCACCGTGCTATGCGGTCGCAGACCAGCAGCAAAGCGGCCGCCACCGCGCAAGAGAGGTTAACACCGAAGGCCTCCGGCTGCCATCGCCGCCGCCAGCCCCATGCCCGGGCGAAGGGACAATCTGGCGCGGTGTCAGACGACGGATTCCGCTCTCCCCCGGTCGAGGGCGAGCGGCACCGCACCCTAATTCGTCATTGCTGCAGCGACTTGCGACCTCCGACCCTGAAGCCGGCGCCCAGCCGCAACGTGGGTGCTCTATCCGCGACATCCGCACAACTGTTTTTTCAACCGAAGCTTGCCGTGCTTCCGCCGGTGGCCTATATGGGGCTTTGATTTCATCTACCGAAGAGGACCGAGGCACTTGAGTATTCATCTGGGCGAACGAACCTTCGCTTTCATCGACGGCCCCAATCTTCATGCGACGGTTCGGGCGCTTGGTTTCGAGATCGATTACCGTAAGCTGCTGGAGCATTTGCGCAGCCAAGGGCACCTCATTCGCGTGCTCTATTACACGGCGATCGTCGAGGACCAGGAGTTCTCGACCTTCCGTCCGCTGGCCGATTGGTTGGATTACAACGGCTACACGATGGTGACCAAGCCGGCGCGCGGCTACACGGACGCGACCGGGCGCCGCCGTTTCCGCACCAGCATGGACGTCGAGCTGGCCGTGGATGCCATGCGACTGGCCGACAAGGCCGATCACATCATTCTGTTCTCTGGCGAGCAGAGCTTCGCCAGCCTCGTGTCTGCCTTGCAGCAGATGGGCAAGCGGGTCACCGTGATCTCGACCATCGAGACACAACCAGCGATGGTGGCCGACGAGTTGCGGCGACAAGCCGACCACTTCATCGATATCGACACGCTACAATCGCAGATCGCGCGTCTGGGACGCACGCCGCGCCCCAGCCATGGCTTCGAGCGGGAGGATCGCTTCCGCCGGCATTCCGCCGACGAGGAGCGCACCACCGAGGAGCATGCGGCGTCGACAGCGCCGGACGCGACACAGCGGGACGTCCCAGAGGCCGCGGCGCAACCGCATGACGGCGGCCAGAGCGAGGTTCCCCGCGACGAGCCCCGGGACGCGCCGGACGGCTCGCTAGGCGATGAGCACTCGGCGACGTCCGTCGAATCGGCGGCAGCGCCTCCGACGCCGGTCGTGCGCACCGTGCGCCGGCGCCGCACGCAGGTCTGAGCAAATGTGGCCGCCGCTGAAATAGCGGCGGCCACTCTACTTGCCGGCTCCAAGCTCTCAATTCCGCTGGTTTCAGCAGCGGTGCGACGCGTGCCTGCGTCGAGGGGCCGGCGTCGCGAGAGCGCCGGCCGATCGGATATCAGCCTGACGGAGCCGATGCCACGGACAGCCCCGTACCCGTGCGCTGACCGCGCACGTTGCGTGCGATCGGCATCGCGGGAGCGCGTCCAGCGTCGAGCCGGATGACGTCGATCTCCGTGACCTCGAAGCCGAGCAGCCGGCCAGGCTCCTCGCCGTCGGATACGCGCTGGCCGGCCACCACCACGCCCGCATCGATCCGCCCCTCGATCAGGCGGAAGAAGTCACGGACGGCGGCATGCGACCCCGTGATGACGATATCTGCATAGGCCTCGTCCAGCGCGTCGAGCAGCAGGTTGAGACGATCGGGCTGCAGGCTCTCCACGCCACCGAGCAATGGCCCGCCCCCCGGCAGCACGTGCACATCGCCGTCAGGCAGCGAGCGGATCACATCCTCGAACGACGCGGTCCCGGCGAGCAGCTCGCTGAACCCCGGCGATGGCGCGATCCCCAGCGCCTCGGCCATGCCGCGGCCATCGGGGCTCCAGTCGACGAGCACCACCTGGCGGCCCGCCGCAGCGAGGCCCGCGGCGATATCGGTGGCTTCCTCGCGCACGTCCATGCCTCCCGCCTCGCCCACCACGAGCGTACGGTAACCGTTCTGTCCGGCAGAGTTGCCGACGAGCCGCCTGACCACCGCATCGACGCCCGCGAGCCGGACCGGGATCGCGTCGTCCATCCGCGACTGTGCAGGGGGCATGGCAGGTGCGCCCGCCCGGGCCGCAGCCAGGGCCGGCGAAGGTGCCGGGCGGCCGGGGGGAGTGGATGGCGCCGGCGAGCGGGCCGCTGCCGGTCGCGCCTCGAAAGCCGGCTCGGTCGCCGTGGGCATGCGCCTGCGCGCCTGTGCACCGCCTGCCATCAGCTCTCGCATGAGGACGCCGACCAAACCGAGCACGAAGGTTGCAGCTGCCGCGAGCGCCGCCATCGGCACCGGATGCGGCCACGACGGCCGGCTCGACGGCAGCGCGGTCGCGATGACCTGCACCTCGACCGGCACGGCCTTCGTGGTGCCACGCGAGCGGCTCGCCTCGTAGCGCTCGCGCAGCATCTCCAGCTCGCGGCGCTTCGCCTTGACCTCGTCCTCGAGCTGCGACAGCCGCACCCGGTCGGCCGCCTTGTTGCCCATGCGTGACTTCGCCTCGTCGAGCGTGCGGCTTGCCAGCTCCTCGCGCAGCGCCATCGCCTTCACCTCGCGCTCGAGGCCGTCGACGATGGCGCCCGCCTCGCGCTGCACCTGCCGTCGCATGTCGAGCACGTTGGCGTTGAGCTGCTTCATGCGGGGATGCGCCGGCAGCAGCTGGGTCGCAGCCTCGGCGAGATCGCGCTCGGCCTTCACGCGCTGCGCGATCAGCCCCTGGATCACCGGCGACTTCTGGACGTCGGGAATGGAATCCGGCTGGTTGCGCGCCATAAGCTCGCGCGCCGCCCGCGCCCGCGCATCGGCCTCGCCGCGCTGTGCCCTCACTTTGGTCAGCTCGCTCGACAGATCGCTCAGCTGCTGCTCGGCGAGCCCGGCGGCATCTCGCCCGGCGCCGCTGCCGCGGAACAGGTTGGCCGTGGAACGGAACCGCTCGGCCTCGGCCTCGGCCTTGCCGAGCTCGCGCGTGCGGCTCTCGATCTCGGGAACGAGCCAGGCGTTGGCGTCGGCCGTCTCGGTGACGCCCTGCTGGCGCAGCCACTCCTCGTAGAGCTCGATCAGCCTGTTGGCGGCGCGCGCCGCGAGGTCGCCGTCACGCGCGGTGAAGCCGAGCGTGATCACGCGAGTATCCTTCACCTGGTAGACCTGTAGCGCCTTGTAGTAGGCGGCGAGGACGCGCTCCTCCTCGGTCTCACCAGGGCGCGGCCCGGCGAGCCCAGCCAGGCGCAGGGCCGTGCCGATGAATCCGCGGCCATCGAGCGCACTGTTGAACTCGGGCCTGAGGTTGAGCTTCAGCTCGGTCGCGAGCTTGCGTGCGAGATCGGGCGAGCGCAGCTCGTGAACGCGGCTCGCGATAGCCTCGCGATCGACTCGGAGCGCTGCCGATTCGGCACTGCCGGCCTGGCCCCGGCCGCCATCGCCGAGACCCGCCCCGCCGATCCGGATCTGCGCCTCCGACGCATAGCGCGGCGGCACCATCATGAGCGCGCCGTAGGTGACGAGACCGACCGCCGCGGCAGCGATGGCGATGGCGCCAGTCCGGCGCTTCAGCGCAGCGGGCAGCGTCGAGATGTCGATGTCGTTCTGGGCTGAGTTCTGGCTCGAGCGCATGGTCCGTTCCGGAAGCCGTTGCCCCGCCGGAGAACGACGGGAGCTTTTCGCATGTGCCGGATTTGAACAGGTGCCCGTTGCGATTCTCTTAAGCGACCCGCGTTGAGGCGCCCGCTCAGGTTTTCTTAACCGTTCCCGCCTAAATGTCGGTGCACGTAGAAGTGCTCGAGGATCGACCGATGTCGAGGCGTTGGCCGCTTGCCGTGATCGTCGTCGCAACCCTGCTTTCGGGGTGCGCCCATGTGAATGACTGGGCGTCGGACATCCAGTCCCACGAGGATGCCGCCCCCGACTGGTCGGTGGCCGTGGAGCCGGCATCCGACGGCTCGGGCATCGCGCACGAGGTCGTCAGCCCGCCGACCATCGTGCCGGTGGCGCTGGAGGGCCCGCGCGCCGTCGCCGAGACCGACGGTCCCTATCTACTCGACACCGGCGACAAGCTGCGCGTCTTCGTCTACGGCCAGCCGAACCTGTCCCGCCTCTATACGGTGGATCACGGCGGCGCCATCAGCCTGCCCTTGATCGGCCGGGTCGCCTCCCGGGGCCTCACCACCTACCAGCTCGAGGCGCGCATCAAGGCGAGCCTCGGCGCCAAGTACGTGAAGGACCCGGAGGTCACGGTCGACGTGGCGCAGAACCGTCCCTTCTTCATTCTGGGCGAGGTCCGGACGGCCGGGCAGTACCCCTACGTCAGCGGGATGACGGTGCGCTCGGCCGTCGCGATCGCAGGCGGCTATTCCGAGAGGGCCGAGCAACGCAAAATTCAGATCACACGGCGTATAAAAGGGTTGGTCGATTAGCTCGACGTTCCGGACGACTACGTGGAGAAGCCTGGCGACACGCTGCTCGTCTACGAGCGCTTCCTGGAGGAGGCGCGCCCTGCCGGTAGTGAGTGCCGCGTGCTACCTTTTCGCGGTCTTCATGTGCTGCGCGCGCCCGTCGG
>JBFWQN010000230.1:0-8065 GCA_050249405.1 Hyphomicrobiaceae bacterium
GCCACTCGTCACCCGCGCCGCCCGAGATCGTCTCGGTGCCGTCACCACCGGAGACGAAGGTCGCGCTGCTGCCGCCCGTCACGCTGTCGTTGCCTGCGCCCGCCTCGACGATGTCGCCATAGAGCCCCGTGCCCCCGTTGCCAGTGAGGATCGTATCGTCACCGCCTCGCCCCGAGATGTAGTCGAGACCGCCGCGGCCGTCGAAATAGTTGCCGCCCTCATCGCCGACCAGTGCGTCGGACACGCCAGCGCTATAGACGCCTTCGGTGCCGATCGCGCCTTCGATGCCGATGAGAGCATCGTAGACGCCCGTGCCGTCCTGCGCGACGCCGCGCCAGAGGCTGACGAACACACCCGAGCTCCCGCCATTGGCGGCATCGCCGGAGTAGTCGGCAAGGTCGCGGCTGCCGTCGCCCCCATCGAGGGTGTCGTTGCCGGCCTCTCCTGCCAGCGTGTCGTCGGCGGCGCCGCCTGCCAGCGAATCGTTGCCCCCGCCTCCATGCAAATTGTCCGGCCCGGCGCTTCCCGCGATGGTGTCGGCGGCGGGCGATCCCGTCACTGTGTCCTGCCCGCCGAGGGCGTTCCAGGATTGGTTGGGCTGCGCCCACTGCAGACTGACGTCGTCGTTGCCCTCGGTGAACAGGACCTTGGTCTTGAGCGCATACGAGCCCACGCTGGAGCCGAACCCTGCCGCACTGACGAAATACGTGCCCGCGACCGAGGCCGTGAACATGACGAGCGAGTTGAGCGTGCCCCGGGCGTCGTCATTCCGGAACAGCTCGTTCCCATTCGCGTCGTAGATCACCAGCAGCGGATCGGACAGCGTTCCGTCTCCTGTCGCCGCGCCGTCGAGCGCCACGGACAAGGACTGCCCCGCCGCCAGTGTGATGCGAAACCAGTCCGTATCTCCCGCTTGATCGATCGAGGAGGCGACCGTCCCGTCGAGCGGCAGCACCTGCGTTGTCGCGGTGGAGCCCGGTATCGTATCCGAGCTGCTCGACGCCAGGAAATCGGCGACCGAAACCACGGTCTCGCCGATCCGGACATTCTCGAAGCCGGAATAGCTGTCCGTCCCTTGCGCGCCCGTGACCGTGAACGAGGCCGCCGTTCCAGTCACCGTATATCCGGAAGCCGAGGCATAGCCGATCACGGCCGTGTCGGTACCGAAACCGCCGACGAGCGAATCGTTGCCGGGGCCTCCCGCCATCGTGTCGTCGCCGCTGCCGCCGTCGAGGTAGTCATTGCCGGAGCCACCGTCCATGGTGTCGGCACCACCGCCGCCGTAAAGGCCGCCCATGAACGTGTTGGTGCCTGGACCGGCCCCGAAGCTGATGGCGTTGCTGTCGTCGCCGTCGCCACCGAGGATCGTGTCGCGGCCGGCTCCTCCGGCGATATAGTCGGTGCCGGCCCCGCCCTCCATGGAGTTGCCGCCGAAATCCTGCCCGAGGAGGTCGCTCCCCGTTGCACAGATCGCGTCGTTGCCGTCGCCGCCGAGCATCCGCTCGACGGGCGACGCCGAGCTCGCAAGCGTGGCGCCGACGATATAGTCGTTGCCGCTCCCCCCGCTGTAGCCGCCGTAGGTAGCGGTGCTCGTCGAGTTGGGGCTGAGCCGCATATAGTCGTTGCCGTCGCCCCCGTAGAAGTTGACCGGCAGGTTGGCGGAGAAGTTGGAGTAGAGCTCGTCGTTGCCGCCGAAGCCCTCGAGCCACTCGAAGGCCCAGATGATGGCCGGATCGAGCGTGCTGTAGTACTGGCGGACACGAGTGAGCTCAGACGGATTGGCGCCGTAGTAGTCGAGACCCACGATCGGGTCCGGCCGGCTCGTCTCGGGCCAGGGGCCGGCTTCGGAGACGTTGAGGTGATAGCTGTCGCCGCGATCGTTCCGACCGTAAAATGCGCCCATAGGACAACTCCGAGAATAACGACGGTCGCACCGCAAGCTCGGGAGCGCCGGACAGCAGAGGCTTGATCTTAACCATTCGGCTCATCACGTCAATTCGAGGCCTCAACGCAATGATGCAGAACGGATTTTCCTAGTGCGCACATTGCCACCACCGGCAACGCCATGAGCTGCGCGTGTTGTCCCGGCCCGGGGGCTGAGATACGCTCGGCGATCCGCCGAGCGCCTCCGCACTGCGCACTTCCGCACTCGGACAATATTGCTTATCCTCGGGCACGCACCCTGCAGGAGCATTCGATGGCCGAACGATCCGACGAGGCAGGTCCTTCGCCCTCCGGCTCGTCAGAATTGCGCCAGCGAGCGGCCGCGCTCCTCAAGCAGCAGAGCTGCTTTGCCGACTGCGCCATGCCCGTCATCGAGGAGATGACCGCGCGCGCCATCATCACGCGCCTCGCCAAGGGAGAGACGCTCTATCGCCACGGCGATCCCGGCGACCGCATGACCATCGTGCTTTCAGGCAGCCTCAAGGTCGTGAACATCACGGGCGATGCACGCGAGGTGGTGCTCGCCTTTCTCGGCGCCGGCGCGCTCATCGGCGAGATCGCCGTGCTCGACGGCCATGCGCGGACGGCGAGCGTCGTCGCGATGGAGACGGTCGAATCCGTCACCATCCTGCGCCGCGACCTGATCCCGATCCTGCGCGCCAATCCCGATGCGATGATGGCCCTGCTGCAGGCCATGTGCGGGCGGCTGCGCACGACCATCGCGCTGGTCGAAAGCTACTCGCTCGAGACGGAGGCGCGCATCGCGGCCGGGCTCGTCAGGCTCGCGAGCCAGCACGGCCGCGACAAGGGCGGCGAGATCACCATCGGCCTCAAGATGAGCCAGCGCGACCTCGGCAACCACCTGGGCCTGACCCGCGAGACCATCAGCCGGTCTCTGGGGGACCTCAAGGCCCGCGGCGTGATCGAGATGCGCGGGCAGAGCATCGTCATCACCGACAGCGAGGGCCTCGGCGCTATCGCGGAAGGCCTCGGCGATTGAGCGGCGACTGCCTGGCGAGCAGAGCCGTCACCGCGAGGCCGGCGAGCGCCAGGGCGGCCATGGCGAGATAGGCGCGACCGCCCAGCGCCGCATAGAGCGGGCCTGCGGCAAGCGTCGCGAAGCCCATGGCGATGCCGGCCGTCACGCTCGCATAGAGGGCCTGCGCCGTGGCGGCCGAGCCGGCCGGGACGAACGCGCTCATGAAATGCAGCGCGCCGAGGTGCGCGGCACCGAAAGTGAGGCCGTGCAGCGCCTGTAGCGGAACGAGCGCAGCAAGCGGCGGATCAAAGGCCATCGCCGCCCAGCGCACCACCCCCGCCAACGCTCCGGAGAGGAGCAGGCCGACTGCGCCCAGCCTTTGCACCACCGCGCCCGAGAAGGCGAAGAGGCCGATCTCGGTCGCCACGCCGACGGCCCAGAGCCCGGCGCACGCGGTCGCCGAGAAGCCCTGCCGCTGCCATTCGATGACGCCGAACGTATAGAAGACGGCGTGCGAGGCCTGCACGGCGCCTGCCGATACGAGAAATGCGATGAAGCGAGGGGCCAGCGCCCACCGTCCCAGGCTTGCGAGGCTCGGGCGGCGGCCACCCGAGTGCCCCCGGTCGGGATCGGCCGGCAGCACGAGGGCGGCGGCCAATGTGATCACGCTGCCCGCGACAAGCAGCGCCAGCACGGCGCCCGGGCCGTAAAGACCGATTGCCGGTCCCGCCACGAAGCCGACCGCGACGAAGCTCACCGAGCCCCAGAGCCGCATGCGCCCGTAGTCGAGACCGCCGCGCCGCACGCCGCTCATCGCCAGCGTCTCGGCGATGGGCATCAGCCCCATGCTGGCGAGCGCGCCGACGAGGGCCACCGCGAGAATCGTCCAGAAGCCGTGTGCGAGCCCGAGCAGCACCGCTCCCGCGACGGCGAGCGCTGCAAGGAGCACGCCCGCCTGCCGTCGGTCGCCCCACCAGTCGGCGGCCATCGCCACGAGCGGCCCGGCCACGATACGAAGAAACAGGGGCGCCGCCGTCACCGCTGCGATCTCGGCCTTGTCGAGGCCGCGCCAGTCGAGCCAGACCGGAAGAAACGGCAGCTTGGTGCCCGCCACCAGGAACAGGGCCGTGAAGAAGAGAGCGAGGCGCAGGCCGTACCCGGACGCGAGCGGCTGCGGGGCGGGGCTGTCTGTGCCAGGAACCGGCAGGCCGGCATCGGGCTCGGTCCGCATCTCAGGCGGCGCCGAGGATGCCGCAGAGCATGGCCGCATCGATGTTGCCGCCGGAGAGGACGCCCACCACCGTGCGCCCCTCGCACGGGTAACGGCCGGCCAGGATGGCGGCCAGAGCCACGGCACCGCCCGGCTCGACCACGAGCTTCAGGTCCGCGAACGCGAAACGGATGGCGGCGCGCACCTCCTCGTCCGTGACGACAAGCCCGCCCGCGAGCACCTTCTGCGCCACTGCGAACGTCGTCTCGCCGGGCGTCTCGGCCAGGAGTGCGTCGCAGATCGAGCCGGACAGCCTGGCATTGCGCTCGCGCTTCCCCGAGCGGAGCGAGCGCGCCATGTCGTCGAACCCCTCGGGCTCGACGGTCATCACATTGCAGTCCGGCAGGCTGGCCTTCACCGCGGTTGCGATGCCACCGGCAAGACCGCCGCCGGAGCAGGCGACGAGCACCGCGTCGGGCCGTGCGCCGAGCGCCGCCGCTTGCTCGACGATCTCGAGCCCGACCGTGCCCTGGCCCGACATCACCTGCCAATCGTCGAACGGGTGCACCATCGCCGCGCCTCGCTCCGCGCAGAGCCGCGCCGCGATCTCCTCCCGATCCTCCTTCACCCGGTCGTAGGGGATCACCTCGCCGCCGAAGGCCTTCGTCCGCGCGACCTTCATGGCGGGTGCATCGGCCGGCATGACGATCGCCGAGCGGATGCCGAGCAGCGTCGCCGCCGCCGCCACGCCCTGCGCGTGATTGCCGGACGAGCAGGCCACCACGCCGCCGGGGAAAGCCGCCGGGTCCACCTGCGCGATCTTGTTGTAGGCCCCGCGGAACTTGAAGGCGCCGACGCGCTGCAAGCTCTCGCACTTCAGAAGCACCCGCCCTCCCGCACGCTCGTTCAAGGCCGGATGCTCGAGCAGAGGCGTGGCGACGAGGTGAGGCCGCAGCCGCTCGCGCGCGGCACGGATGTCGTCGATCGTGGGAAGACGGAGTGGCATGGCGTTGTCCCGACTGGCTTCGGATCGTGGTGCGTCAGAAGACAGCACGTGGTCAAGCCAGGAGCGCCCCCGCGCTCAGTATGTCTCCACGTGATAGCGGCCTTCTGCGCGCATCCGCGGCCTCGTCGCCGACCAGTCGAGACCGGCTTGAGCCGCAATTTCGGCCAGGACCGCATCGACGCCGGCCTCCATGCCCTTGAGCCCGCAGATGAAGATGTGCGTCGCCGGATCGGCGAGCAGCGGCGCGATATTGCCGGCCCGCGCGCGCATGCGGTCCTGCACATGCTCCTTCGGAGCGCCGGGAAGACGCGAGTAGACGAGGTGCTGCTCGAGAAGCGTCCGCGGTACCTTCTGCAGCGGACCGAAGTAGGGAAGCTCCTCCGGCGAACGCGCGCCGAAAAACATGACGAGGCGCCCCGTGGCTCCGGGCGCGGCGCGGCGGCGCCGCTCGGTGAAGGCACGGAACGGCGCCGAGCCCGTCCCGGTGCAGATCATCAGGACGTTGGCCGCCGGATCGTCCGGCATCAGGAACGTGGAGCCGAACGGACCGGTGACGGCAATCCTGTCGCCGACCTTCAAGTTGCACAACCACTCAGAGACGAGCCCGCCCGCGACGCGCTTGACGGTGAGCGCCAGGTTGTTCGCATTGCGCTTCTCGCCGTCACGGGCCGAGGCGACCGAGTAGAGCCTGAGCGGATAGGGCCGCCCATCCGGATCGGTCACCGGCGGCACCACACCGATGGACTGCCCCTCGAGTACCGGGAACGCCGTCTCGCCGAAGCCCAGCACGATGTGGCGTATGTCGCTCTCGGCAGTGACGGCCGTCAGCCGCAAATTCCCCTGCACGATGGCGATCGCCGGCCTCGCCCGCGTGAACTGGTTGACGATCGCACGGCCGGCCGAGGCCGGTGGCACGGCCCGGCCGCCGCCTCCCGCATGTGCCGCCGCGATCAGCGCGCCCGCCTCGGCATCGTCGGCCTCGCCGATGGTGCCCGGTGCCGCACCCAGATCGACTTGCGCGGGCAGCTCCATCCAGCCGAGCTGCTCGGCCAGCGCATAGGGCGCCCGAACCTGCCGCCAGTTGTCGATGGAGCCCGTGGGGCACGGGGCAATGCAATCGAGGCACGCGTTGCACTTCTCGGCGTCGACGACGTAGTTGCGGTCGTCGTGGCTGACAGCGCCACGGGTGCAGGTCGCCTCGCACGTCCCGCACCGGATGCAAATCTCCGGATCGATCAGGTGTTGGCGAATCAGCGGCTCGGTCATGGGGGGCTCGCCTCCTCGGTCGGGGGGTGCGACACTGGCGCTCGCCGTCTCATGCCCGATATAGAGTCTACATTCCAGCCCGCCCGAAAAATAGACATACCTTTGACGTTTCGGCGCCTTTGCAGGACCTTGCAGGTCTTGCCGTCCGTGAATTTTTCCGCTCAATCTACCGGACAAGGTCTCCGTCGGGCCTCGTCAACGATTGATCACCAAGGGAGGGTCTTCATGCGTGCGTTTCTTGCGGCGACCACGGTTGCCGCAACACTCGGTTTCGCCGGCATCGCCGGTGCGCAGACAATCGATTCCAAGACGTTCAACGTCGTCGGCACCTGGAGCTTCCTGACCAACTATCAGGTGCTCGAGAAGCCATTCTTCACCGAGCATCTCGGCAAGATCACGGACGGCAAGCTGAAGGCCAACGTCAAGTCGCTGAACGAGCTCAACCTCAAGGGCACCGAGCTGTTGCGCCTGCTCAAGCAGGGCGTTTTCGACTTCGCCTTCGCGCTTCCCATCTACGTCGAGGACGGCGGCGCCGTGATCGAGGCGCTCGACATCGCCGGCGTCGCCCGCGACTACAAGATGGCCAAGGACATCTCGGAAATCTGGATGCCCGAGATGCAGAAGGTGATGAAGGAGAAGCACAACGCGCTGATCCTCGGCACGCACACCTGGCCGGAGCAGGATTTCTACTGCAAGGGCGACGTGAAGAGCGTCGAGGATCTGAAAGGCAAGAAGGTGCGCGTGCAAGGCACGTCACAATCGGATCTGGTGGCCGCACTCGGTGCCACGGGCGTCACCATCGCCTTTGCCGAGGTCGTGCCGGCGCTCGAGAAGGGTGTCGTCGACTGCGCCATCACCGGCACCATGCCCGCCTACAAGGCGAAGTGCCGGAAGTGACGAACTCCTTGTTCCGCATGCCCGTCGGCTTCACCGCCGGCATGCTCGTCGTCAATCTGGCCATGTGGAACAAGCTGTCGCCCGACACGCGCGCGCTGATCGAGAAGGAGACCAAGGATCTCGAGGAGCGGTCGTGGAAGTCGACCCAGCTGGAGACCGAGGATGGTGTGTTCTGCACCACCGGCACCGGCGCCTGCCCTGCTGGCCCTCCGGGCAAGCTGAAGCTGAACCTGCCGTCCGAGGCCGACCTCAAGGCCCGCGACAAGGTGCTCAACGAGGTGGTGCTCAAGAGCTGGGCGAAGCGCTGCGGCACCGAATGCGCCGAGAAGTGGACAGAGATGATCGGCAAGAAATACGGGCTCGTCGCCAAGGCTGATTGAGGCGACGACGTCGACTCGAAAGGAGCCCGGCGCAGCGCGCCGGGCTGCTTGCATACGGGGTGGGGAAGGCATGGAACGGTTGTGGAACGGGCTCGCGGCGCTGTCGCGCACCGCGATCGTCGCGGGCGCGGCACTGCTCTTCGCGGCCGCGCTGATCGTGACGGCCGAGGTGCTGATCAGAAAGGCCATTCCGGACCTGATCGATCTTGCCGGCTGGTTGGCCCGCTCGCCGTCGCTGGGCGACGGCGTCAAGCTCTGGGTGCGCGACCGGCTCACCTTCTCCGGCTCCGACGAGATCTCCGGCTACCTGTTCGCGGTCGGCACCAGCTGGTCGCTGTCGCACACCCTCGTCACGCGGGGTCATGTCCGCATCGACGCGGTCT
>JBFWQN010000231.1:0-8060 GCA_050249405.1 Hyphomicrobiaceae bacterium
GCGATGGGTGTGCTGCCGGATCTCGTGCGCCGCTGGACACAGGGACGCCGCCTCGCCGTCGGCCTGCAGGACGACCTGTCGCGCCGCACCTCGACGATGGGTGCCGTCGTACGCTTTCTCCGCCTGTCCATGCAGTCGCTGGTGCTCGGCCTCGGCGCCTGGCTGGTCATCGAGCGGGCCATGAGTCCCGCCGCGATCTTTGCCGCCTCGCTTCTACTCGGCCGCGCTCTGCAACCCGTCGAGCAGGTGATTGGACAGTGGCAGGCGCTGCTGGGCTCCCGTGCCGCCCTCGGGCGGCTGCGTCGCGAGCTCGCCAGCAGCCCGGTCCTGCGTCAGGCACCCGCCGTCGGCCCCCGGATCGCAGGGCATCTCGTCTGTCACGCCGTCTCGCATGCGGTCGCCGGGCGGCGGACGCCGATTCTCGATCGTGTGTCTTTCGTTCTCGAGCCCGGCGCCTGCGTTGGCCTCATCGGTCCATCGGGAGCTGGCAAATCGACGCTCGTCCGCACGCTCGTCGGTGCATTGCGCCCGACCTCGGGCCGGATCGAGCTCGGTGGCGTCCCCGTATCCGAGCTCGTCGTCGGCCACCGCCCCTGGCCGATCGGCTTCATGCCCCAGGACGTGCAGCTTTACGATGACACGGTCGCGGCCAACATCGCCCGCTTCAGCGAAGGCACCGAGCAGGAGGTTCTGCGGGCCGCCCGCCTCTCCGGAGCGCACGAGCTCGTCATGCGGCTGCCGCAAGGCTATCTCACCCGGATTGGCGAAGGCGGTCGGATGCTGTCCGGCGGCATGCGCCAGCGCATCGGGCTGGCGCGCGCCGTATTCGGGCACCCGTCCCTGGTGGTGCTCGACGAGCCGAGTGCCAGCCTCGACAAGGCGGGCGAGGCGGCTCTCGCCGAATGCATCGCCGCGCTCGGCCGATCCGGCACGACCGTCCTCATTATATCGCACAGGCAGGCCAGCATGACGCTCGCCTCGAGCTTCCTCGTGCTCGTGGAGGGCCGCCTCGCCGCGTCGGGCAGCCGGGAGGATGTGCTCCAGCGGCTTGCCTCCGGACTGCTGCAGGCAGAGCCCATTCCCGACCTGACTGTCGGCGCGGATCGGCCGGTTCGCCGGATGGAGGGCCGCCGGTGAGGACGCTCGTCGAGCCGATCCGATCTCGCCTCGGGCAGTGGGCGCGGCCAACGCTCCCGCCGCCTCCACCGCCGATGGTCCGTCGAGGCGCCGCCCAGGTCCCCACGCCGACGCGCACGCAGTCGCCCTCACTGGCTCCCGCCCCGGCCGACGACTCCGCCGACACGGCGGGCTTCGGCGGCTGGCTCATCATCGCCGTGTTCTTTGGTCTGGCCGGCACCTGGTCGCTGTTCGCCCCGCTCAATGGAGCTGTCATCGCCGAGGGCGTCGTCAAGGTCGACGGTAGCCGCAAGGCCATCCAGCATCTCGAAGGCGGCATCGTCCGCCGCTTGCTCGTCAAGGAAGGCGACGCCGTGCGCGCCGGCCAGCCGTTGATCGAGCTCGACGACACCGAGCACGCCGCCGGCTTCGAGGTGCTCGACGACACGGCTATCGCTTTGAAGCTCTCCGAGGCGCGCCTCGAGGCCGAGCAGACCGATGCGAAGACCTTCCAGCTGCCGCGATCACTGGCCGCCCGCTTGCGTGAGCCACGCGTCACGGAAGCTTGGCGCGCCCAGACCGCACTGTTCGAGGCCCGTCGTCGCGAGCACATCGAGGAATCCGCCATCGTCGACGAGCGGATGGGCCAGCTTGCAACTCAGATCCAGGGCTCCAAGGCGCAACTCGCCGGGTTGCAGAGCCAGCAGGTCTCCATGCAGGAGGAGCTCGCCACGCTGCGGCCCCTGCTCGACAAGGGCATCGTCACCCGGCAGCGGCTGCTGCAGCTTGAGCGTACGCTCGCCTCCTTGTCCGGCCAGATCGGCGAGGCCACGGCCTCCATCGCCAAGGCCGAGCAGGCCATCTCGGAGCAGCGGCGGCTCGGCGTGCAATCGCGCAATCAGCGCGCCACCGCAGTTGCGCAGGAGTTGCGCGACGTTCGCATGCGCCTGGCCGAGGTTCTGCCCAAGCTCGCCAGCGCCCGCGTCGTGCGCGACCGGACCGTCGTACGCGCGCCCTATAAAGGCACCGTCGTCGGGCTGGCGGTCTTCGCCAACGGCGCCGTCGTGGGCCGCGGCGAGCGCCTCATGGACATCCTTCCCGATGGCGACGAGCTGATCGTCGAGGCGCGCATCGGCATCAATGACGTGACGGACGTCGCCAAGGGCGCCACGGCCGAGGTGCATTTGACCGGCTACAGCCAGAAGACGACATCGGCGCTGGCGGGAGAGGTGGTTCACGTCTCGGCAGACCGACTGGTCGACAGCCGGACCAATGCGCCCTACTTCACCGTGACGATCAAGCTCGACGGGAGCGGTCTCGAAAGGCTCGGCCGCGAGCGCCTGCTGGCTGGCATGGGCGCATCCGTGACCATCCCCACGACGGCAAGGACCGCCATCGAGTACCTGATCGAGCCCTTGAGGGCCTCGTTCTCACGAGCGCTACGCGAGCGGTAAATCCCCCGGCGCTGCTGCAAGCATCGCCGGCTGGAGCGCCGGCGATCATCTTGCACTTCAACTCTGCGTCACTCGCCGCCGATATTGAGATCCCGGCGAGCCGTGCGGATGCCGATCATGGCACCGGCGACGACGTCGATCAGCGTTGCGACGAGAATGAAGAAGAACACCGACGAGGTGGCCTTCGGGATCAGCAGGAACTCGACCAGGCAGGCGATGAATACCAGCATCGACAGCCCGTGATCGATCATTTGCACGGTCGAGGTGTAGGTCGATTTGATCAGCTCGGCGAACAGCAGGATCATCGTCAGCAGGATGATCAGGTCGCCGACGGTGAACACCCATCTCGCGCCGCTCACCATCGGCATCGAGAACACGTGCTTGCCCAGCGTGACCTCGGCCGGGACGTCACCTGTAAACAGCACGACCACGTTGTAGATGATGAATGCGATGACCAGCAGCGGGATGACGCGAAGCGACATGGTACACCTCCCCCAGAGGACGGGCAGCCCGCCGGGCGGTGGGCGCCACACAGCTAGACCCGGTCCGTGCGAGCCTAGTATTTCCGAGCCCGGAGCACGACGATAACGCTATCGTCGGCCGTGCTCCAGCCTGCGTTACGCGGCCGCGCTAGGCTCAGACCTCGACCTTCGCAGCGTCCAGAATCTGGCGCTTGCGGTACTTGCCCGATTTGAGGTCGATGTGATGGGGGCGCCGCAGATTGCCAGACTCCTTGTCCTCCACATAGATCGGCGCCGAAAGTGCATCGGCGGAGCGGCGGAAGCCGCGCTTCATCCGCGACACCTTCTTCCTCGGGACGGCCATATCGAAACTCCTTCGTTGCTCTCGCCGAGAGCATGACGGCGTGCGAGACTGCCCGCCGCAGTTGCAGCAAGGAAGTCCGCGTTGCTGTTGCATGGACCGGACGCACCCTCCCCGGAGAGAGAAATCGCCCGAATGAAGCGCCGCTTATAGCGGCATTCGGTCCGTCTGGCCAGCGGCAGACGAAGGACGTCATAACCCGGAAGATGGCGGCCATACGGCGGTCGGCCCACTTCGGATCCGGCGCGCGCAAGGATAAAGGACGGGAATGGAAGACCACGGCCAATTCACCCGGCGCCTTGCCCAGAGCGCGGCGGACGTCGAGGCGAGGCTTTCGCAAATCCTCGAGGGTTCGCCGGTGGCCGGCAGCCCGCCGCGGCTGGTGGCGGCCATGCGGCACGCTCTACTCGGTGGCGGCAAGCGGTTCCGTCCGTTCCTGGTCCTGGAGATGGCTGCCGCGACCGGTGGCGCGGAAGCCGTCCGGCCGGCCCTCGACGTCGCGGCAGCGCTCGAGTGCGTCCATGCCTACAGCCTCGTCCACGACGACCTTCCGGCCATGGACAACGACGAGGTCCGCCGAGGGCAGCCGACCGTCTGGAAGGCCTTCGACGACTGGACGGCCATCCTCGCGGGCGATGCCCTCCTCACACTCGCCTTCGAGATCCTGGCCGAGTCCGAGCTTGCCCGTAGCGCTCCTGGCGAAGCCGCCCGTGCCCTCTCGCTCGTCGCGCGCCTCGCCGCCGCCGCCGGCCCCGCCGGCATGGTGGGTGGCCAGGTCCTTGACCTCGAGGCCGAGAAGCTCGGCCGCCCCGCCCTCCCCGATGCAGCACATGTGCGCCGGCTGCAGGCCATGAAGACCGGTGCTCTCGTCACGTTCGCCTGCCAGGCCGGTGCCATTGCAGCGGGTGCGGCGCCGCCTGTCGTGAGCGCCGCGCGACGCTACGGTGAGGCCCTCGGCCTCGCCTTCCAGATTTCGGACGACCTGCTCGATGTCACCGGCGATGTGGCCACGGTTGGCAAGGCCGTCGGCAAGGATCTGGCGCTCGGCAAGGCAACGCTCGTCGCGATCGAGGGCATCGACGCTGCGCGCCGTCACCTCGCTGTGGCCGTCCAGACCGCCCTTGCCGCTCTGGATGGCCTCTCAAGCGACCGGACTGACGCCTTGCGCGAGGCCGCGCTGTTCCTGGAAAGCCGCGAGCACTGACTGATTGCCACACGTCGAGGTCGACGTGTGGCGGTGCGGGTACACGCGATATCGAACTTCCCGGTTATTATGTAGGACGGATATGAGCTGGCGCACGCGGTGCGGGGCGCGAGCGGGAGTGCGTTATTGGGGGCGTAGCGTGGCTTGTCGTCGCAGCGCGTTGTTTCGTCCGGGAATCGGCATTCGTCGGCAGCATGGGGCTGAGCGAGCCCTAGCCATTGGCGCCGCTGCGGTGGGCTTGGCCGTCACCGTGACACTCGCCTCGGCAGCTGCAATCGCTGCTGGACGCGCAGGCGAGCCCGCCGCGAGCACAGTCCACACTGCCGCACGGCCATCCGCCATTGGGGTTCGCATCGCGCGCCGCGGGTCGCCGCCATCCCGCCCCGACCGGCCGGCTGTTGCAAAGCCGGCCCCGCAGCCACCGGGCCCTCCGGAGCCGCTGATCGCGGTCGTCTCCCTCGCCGACCAGCATATTGAGGTCTATGGGCCGCACGGAAGCATTGTCCGCTCGCGCGTCTCGACCGGACAATCGGGCTACGCCACGCCCACCGGCGTATTCAGTGTTCTCCAGCGCAACCGCTACCACGAGTCGAACATCTACTCGGGCGCGCCGATGCCCTACATGCAGCGGCTCACGTGGTCGGGAATCGCGCTACACGAGGGCCATGTTCCGGGCTATCCGGCATCGCACGGCTGCATCCGGCTCCCAGCCGCCTTCGCCCAGACGCTCTGGGGCATGGGCCGCATCGGCATGCGGGTGGTCGTATCGCCGCGCCAGGTCGCTCCGGTCGGCTTTCATCATCCACGCCTTCCGCAACCCATGCTGCTGGCCGCGGCGCCCATTCCCTCAGGCCTCGTCCGGCTTGCAACCGCATCCGGCGCCCCGGCCGAGACCTCGGCGGCAGCGCGGCAGCTACCCCCGTACGACGCCGCTCAGGCCCGCCTGGAGCGCGCCATCGCCGCGAAGTCGGCTGCCGACAGCGCGGTGAAGCCCGCACTGGAGCTCGCGCTCGCCAGATCCGCTGAGGCCCAGCAGGCCGCGATCGCTCTGAAGGCAGCCCAGACGGCACTCGCCGAGGCCGAGGAGACTCTCGAGGTCGAGCGAGGCGCCATGGCGAGCGTCCAGACCGAGGAGGCCGAAGCCCCGATCAAGGCGCGCGTCGAGGCGGCCCTGGCGGCGGCGAAGGCCGCCAGCCAGCAGCACGAACGGCTGAAGACCGAGGAGCGCGTCGCCTCGGACGCGGCCTTCGCGGCGGCGGCGGCATCCCGCGAGGCGCGCGAGTCGACGGAGACGGCGGCCGCTGAGTTGAGCCTCGCTCGCAAGGCCACGGCGCCGATCTCGGTCTTCGTCTCGCGCAAGACGGGGCAGGTCTACGTCCGGCAGGGCTACAACGAGTTGCACGAGGGTCCGATCTCGATTTCCGATCAGGATCGGCCACTGGGAACGCATGTCTACACCGCGGTCGAGGGCGGCGGCGAGACGGGCAGCATCCGGTGGGTCGCCGTGTCGATGCCGACCAGCGGCGGCGAGATCCCGCGGAAGGCGCGCGGAGAGGCTGTGCCCGAGTCGACCATATCGACGGCGAGCGAGGCGCTCGACCGCATAGAGCTGCCCGAGGACGTTCGACGTCTCGTCGCCGAGCGGCTTTGGCCCGGCGGATCGCTGATCGTCTCCGACTACGGCCTCGGCGAGACCAACGCCAACACCGATTTCGTCATCCTGACGCGGTAGACCCGCGGCTGGACCGAGGTCCAGGCCAAGGATCCGGGCTGCCGCCCGGATCCCATTTCCGGCAGATGGAGACGGCGAGCCCGATCGATCGGAGTTCGCCGCTTGGCGGGAGATCGACCATCTCCGTCATGCCCGCGAAGCCGGGCCCCCACGACGATTTCCAGGCTTTTTCCAACCCTGACGTGCGTCCCCGCCTACGCAGTGATGACGCAAAGCCGGACCTTCCCTCCCTCAAAACGTCATGCCCGCGAAGGCGGGCCCCCACGGCGCTTTCCGGGCTTTCCCAACCCCGATGTGGGCCCCCGCCTACGCAGGAATGACATAAGCCGGACCGTCACCCCACAGAACGTCATGCCCGCGAAGGCGGGCACCCACGACGATTTCCGGGCTTTCCCAACCCCGACGTGGGTCCCCGCCTGCGCGGGGATGACGGAAAGCCAAGCCTTCCCTCCCTCAGAACGTCATGCCCGCGAAGGCGGGCACCCACGGCGATTTCCAGGCTTTTCCCAACCCTGACGTGGGTCCCCGCCTACGCGGGGATGACGCAAATCTGGGCCTTCGACTCCTACAGGGTCATCGGGGCAAACAAGTCCAAGCATGTCGGGGCAGGTTTACCTGCCCCACAGCCGCCGCGACGCGATCTGCGCGCCACGCACAAGGCTCTCGAGCTTCGCGAACGCCACCTTCGGATCGACCATGCGGTCGCCCGCGAAAGCCGCAAAACCGGAATCCGTGGAGGCGACCAGCCGCTCCCGCCCGATGACCCCGGCGAACCGCTCCAGCCGGTCGGCCACGACCTCGGGGTGCTCGACGTAATTGTTGGTCACGTCGATCACCCCTGGCGCCAGCACCTTGTCGTCCGGCAGGCGGATACGCTCGTAGACGCGCCAGTCGTGCTGGTGCGTCGGCGTTGCCGCCTCGATCAGGATGTTTCTGGGCCGCCCCTTCAGGATGACAGGCAGGATCTTCTCGAGGGCAATGTCGTGAGTATGCGGCCCCTCGTAATTCCCCCAGGACACGTACATCCGCAGCCTCCCCGGCGGCAGCCCGGCGAGCGCATGGTTCAGCGCCTCGACCTGCTCATGCGCGTGATTGATGAAGGCAGCGTCGCTCGCATGCTTGAAAATCGTGTGCCGGCCCATGGCGAGATCGGGACAGTCGATCTGCAGGTCGAAGCCCGCATCGACGATGGCCCGGTACTCGACCCGCATCGCCTCGGCGAGCGCCTCGAGGTAGGCGGCATGCGTCGGATAATGGCGGTTCGGATGGAAGATCGCGATCAGCCCCGGCGAGGCCGACGTCAGGAACGCGCCCGACGGCTTGTGCTTGGCCACCGCCGCCTGCATCCGCCGGATATCGGCCTCGAGCGGGGCCAGCGTCTTGACTCCGATGGCGCCGGTGCACATGGGCCGATGGAAACGTTGCACCCGCCGCCGTCGCGATGTCTCCGCCGCCGCCCCGGGGAAATCGTCGAGGTCGGCCGGCGTGACCAGCGGGCTGTCCCCTGAAAACCCTGTCAGGCGATGCTGGACGTAGCTCGCGTATGTGAGCTTCGAGAACTCCCCGTCCGAGACGATGTCCAGGCCGATCCGCTTCTGTCGCCCCACCTCGACGTCGATGGCCTCTGTGATGACCGCGTCGAACAGCTCCCCCGAGACAGGCGTGCCCCGGTCCTCGGCTTCGACCACGTCGCTGACCAGCTCCGAGCGTGGCAGGCTTCCGACGTGCGTCG
>JBFWQN010000232.1:0-8023 GCA_050249405.1 Hyphomicrobiaceae bacterium
AGGGCGTGAACATCAGCCGCTCGACGCTCGCCGGGTGGGTCGGATTCGCCGCCCATGAGCTGGCGCCCTTGCACGAGAGGCTCGTCATGCACCTGAGAGCCTCGGAAAAACTCTTCGCCGACGAAACCCGATGTCCGGTGCTCGATCCGGGGCGTGGCAAGACCAAGACCGGCTATCTCTGGGCAATTGCCCGCGACGACCGATCCTGGGGCGGCGCCGATCCACCCGCCGTCGCCTACATGTATGCGCCCGGTCGCGGTGCCGAGCATGCCGTGCGCCACTTCGCGGGCTTCTCAGGCATCCTGCAGGTCGACGGCTATGCCGCGTATGACGCGCTGTCGGACGGTGATCGCCCCGGCGGCCCGGCCACCCTGGCGCTGTGCTGGTCGCACTTCCGCCGCCGCTTCTACGACATCGCCAAGGCCGGCAATGCACCGATCGCATCCGAGGCGCTCGACCACATCGGCACGCTCTATGCCATCGAGACGGACATCCGCGGTCGCTCTGCCGCAGAACGCCGCGAGGAACGGCAGGCGCGCGCGCGGCCGATCGTCGATGCGCTGAAGCCCTGGCTCGAAGCTCAGCTGACGCGCGTCTCGGGACGCGCTCCGATCGCCGAGGCGATGCGCTACGGTCTCTCCCGTTGGGAGGGGCTCGGCCGGTTCCTCGATGACGGTCGCATCGAGATCGATACGAACGTCGTGGAGCGGACCATCCGACCCATCGCGCTCAACCGCAAGAACGCACTGTTCGCCGGCAGCGACGAAGGTGGCGCCAACTGGGCGATCATCGCCTCGCTGATCGAGACCGCCAAGCTCAACGGCGTCAATCCGCAGGCCTGGCTCACCGATACGCTGGAGAAGCTCGTCAACCGCTGGCCAGCATCCCGCATCGCCGACCTCATGCCCTGGGCCTACGCGAACACCGCCGCATGAACCGTCAAGGTGGGAGGGGCAGAGCGCTTACGGTCGAGACGCCGGGCTGTCCGGCGCGGCGGCTCGATCGAGCGGGCCCGGCCCGCGAGATAGAGCGCGACCCGGCCGCCAGGGCGGGGCCGCCACCGATAGGCTCTTGGATCCAGGCAATCCGATCAGCTGAAGCGCAAGGTCACCCGGACCTCAGTCATGGGTTCAAGGGGAAAGAAGGGGGTACGGCCTCTGGCCTCGCCGGGAATGGGGCGGCTGATCCGCGCAGTGTGTGCACTGGTGCAGACGACGGCACGCCGCGCTTCCGTCTATTTGGCGGAAACGCTCAGGCTGCCTTTGTAGCGAACGAACTCGAACGTCCGAAGCTTGCCGCTCGTCGCTGGGCCGTTGGACTGGCAACGCGCCGAGATCGTCGCAATGTGTGAAATTCCAGATGGAGCCGTATTGCTCGACTGTCGGATCTTTACCGGCTCGCAGTGCCGGCTGCCATCCGAAAAGCCATAGGGGTGAACCGAGAGAATTCTGGTGCAACGCCCATCGGTCCAGCTCGGCAACAGGTAAGATGTCGAGCCTTTTTCTTGTGCCGAATAGCACCATTCGCCAATGAAGTTTATCGGCATGGTTCTTCCGGTGGCATTGGCGTGGCCGCAGGCCACGACGCCAAGGACTGCGATGCTGACAATTCGCAACATGACGGATGATCCTTCCTAAGCCGATCCTTCTTGGGCTTCCGTTGAAAAACACAAAGTAGAATCGCGGAGCAGTCGTGGGGCGGACATCATATTCGCGTCGCTTTCGAATGCAAAGTGCGCTGAGGCGACCGAGAGTGCTAGCGGTCATCATCGCGTGGTTTGCTTTTCTGAGAGATCGAGAATCGCCCTCCGCATTTCCCTGATAACAAACCAGACCGACACTGAGCCACCACCACTACGGTGCTCTCTGACAGCGGTGGACGTCCGATCGAACATCTCAAAGAAGGCACTCTCGCCTTTTGGGTCCCGAGCTCTCGGGAACGCGGCGCCAACCTGGCGCAGCACGTCTTGCGCGGACATCTTGTTCTGCGGCAAGGGAAAGCCTGCTCGCCCCCTCTGGATAGCCTTCAAATATATGATTGAAGGAGCTAGCGGAGAGCTTTCTGAGAGAAGTCGATCGACTGTTCTTTCTTCATACAAGATTTTATCTATTGCGGCCATAAGGTCTGCGTCTTTGAGAAAGCCCTTTTCTCCCTCAAGCCTCAGCGCTGCTTCGCGTAATTCATCGTAATGAGATGCAAATATCCTGGAGAACTTGCGAGATTTTGCTGCTTGAGTTCCGCTAATGCTCCTGTCGAACTGGTCCATGCCAGATGAGATGCGGTCGCGGAAGAGGGCGAGCTGGTCGGTTGGATTTTCCGGGGGTGCGGCAGGGAGTCGTGTTTTTGGTGTTTGTGCTTGTCTTTCTGGGCGCTGGGTCAAACCTTCGAGCGGGTTCGGCAGCTTGCTCAGAAAGAATAGTGAGATCGCGGACCCAACTAGCAGTCCAAGCAGGAGAAGCCAATTCGTGGCTTTCTCTTTAAGGTGGAGAGGGCTCCGCTCAACCTGCAGGGTCGGAGTGTCTATGGTGATGGGCCGTGGTGTCAACGGCGAGAACGGGGAAGGCGGGGATGGCTCCTTCGTCTGGGGCGCAGGCATGTCCAGCATCATCGCGCGCCAGACCTTTATTGATTGTGGCCTGTCGCCGGGCCGAGGGAGCATGGCCATGTCGATTGCGTTGAGGAAGGCTTGGCGATATCGACCGCGCGCAATGATCGCTGCACGCGGCATCGTGTCAGATACGTCGCGGCTCAATGCATCCGCAGGAACCGAGCCGGATACTGCGCGGTAGAGTGTCGCCGCGAAAGCGTAGATGTCGCTCCAGGCCCCTTGCACGCGCAAGTCTGTAGAGTACTGCTCCTTGGGTGAGTAACCCGGCTTGACGATTGCGGCGAGTGTTTGTGTCTCCTTGCCGACCAATGCACGGGCGGATCCGAAGTCGACAAGTGTTGGGACACCGCTCGCGCGCACCAAAATATTGTCAGGTGCGATGTCGCGATGAAACATGCTGTGGGAGTGGACGACTTCGAGGGCATCGAGGAGGGGCTCCACGAGCGCATCGAGCTCTGATTGTGTGGGTGGGCGCCTCAACGCCTCTAGCCAATGCCCCAAGCTCTCGCCATCAATATACTCCTGCACCATGTATGCGGTGCCGTAGGCCTCGCATACGCGATTGACCCGTACGATGTTGGGGTGCTCGAGCTGGGCGAGTAATCGGGCCTCTTCGATGAAGCGCTCCAATCCCCACTGAAATAGCTCCTTGTTGCGTTCCCCATCTTGAGCGCGGACGGTGCCTTGGGCATCGCGCAGCGCAAGCATCGAGGGGAAGTACTCCTTCAGAGCGACGGGCCGGTTCAGCCGCTCGTCATGGGCCATGTAGGTTATGCCAAAGCCACCGACGCCGAGTAGACGCTCAATACGATAGGACCCGTCAAGTAGCGTGCCCGTCGCCAAGACGCTGCGCATGCGTATGCCCTCAACACGTCAAGTACGCACCACACATTCGACGAACCACCGGCGAGCACCGGTCGTGGTCGTCGGAGGAGCGCTCGCGTGGCAAAGCGTTCGCGGGATCACACGCGGAACCCGGAATGCCTCTTCGCGGCAGGTCCAGTAGCTGCCGCAAACTTCATCGTATTGCCGCGTAGTCTTCGCCCCCGAGGCCGAATTTTCCAAGCAAGCCATGGTTACGTACGAGACTAAGCCGACGACCGTTTGTCCGCAACGGCTGTTGGAGGACGCCGAGCTGCGTGCCGAAGACCGGGGAGCGCGCGGCCCGTCACCTGTAAGAAAACAGCCCCGACCTCATTGATCGGGGCATTGGCTCAATACTCCTCGGCGAGCATGATCGTGAGCACGCGGCAGGTCCTGGCCTCGTCGGCCGGGTCCTCGGAGCCCTGGCTGAGCGAGGGATCGAAGTAGTCGAGCTTCCAGAAGAGGCGGATGCCCTGGACCGTGACGGCGCCGAAGTCGTGCTCGGCGTGAGGGTCATTGTTGGCCGAGAAGGCCTCGAAGGAGCGCACGGCACAGATGGCCTCGGCGACGAAGGCGGGCCCGCGGGCATTGACGCCGGCGGTGACGATGAGCCGGCCCTGGCCTTGCCTGAGGCGGCGAAAGCGATCGTTGAGATCGCGGATGCGCGATGCGGTCATCTTGGATCCTCCCTGTCGGAACGCCAGCACCGGGGATCGGTGCTGGCCACCGGCACGGAGGCCGAGAGCGCATCTCGCTGCAGTCTAGCATGAGCCCAAGAGTGACCTTGCCGCTCGGCGACAGAAGCGGCCGCCCGTCAAGAGCATGAACACGTGCGGAGGAGGCATAATGAGGGGGGCGCCGCCTGCGCGTGCCCCCTTTCCCCGCAACACATGATGGAGGTCGCCATGGGCACCAGCAGTGCGCCATCGCACAACGTGTTCACGGTCGAGGACCGTGGCGAGAACGAGGATCCCTTCTGGCTGAAGATCGGCGCGGCCTGGCCGCACAAGGACGGCAAGGGCTTCAACATCACGCTGTCGGCCTTGCCGCCGAACAACCGCCTGGTGCTGCGCGTGCCGAGCGAGGCGGAGGACGCCGACGCGGCGGCCAAGCCGGCGCGCCGGCCGAAGCGCTGAGGACCATCCGGCCCTGCCTGTCAGACGACAGACAGGGCCTTTCTTGTGCAACGCCTGCCCCATCGCGTGCTTTCCGGAGCCGGCCCTCACCCCCGGCTGGGGCCGGCGCCGGACAAGCGCGCGGGCTGCTTTCTGGTGAGTGCCTGAAGCCAGCCTGAAGAACGGGCGCTGTCACGACCTCGGCAGCAGGCGATGGGCATGGCCTGCACCGTCGATCCAGGTGTGGGTCAGCACATTGCCCGCCTTGAGCGCCTCGCGCTCGGCAAACCAGAACAGGGGCGAGCCGGTGCCGCCGCTCATCCGGGCGAGTACCTGGCGCATGTGGGCGGCCCGCTCGGGGCTGGCGGTCACCACGAGAACGCGGAAGTTGCGCCAGCCGAAGGCGGCGCTGTGCCGCCTGGCGCGCCAGGCCGCGCCATAGGCGAGGAACTTGCGCAGCATGGAGGACTGGGCGAGGTCGGAGCGCTCGACCGGCATGGTGCCCCGGTCGATCTCGACCAGGAAGTTGATGCGCCGGCCGGCGGCCGGAAAGCCCAGCGAGAAGACGTAGTCGGGCTCGATGCCGATGCTCTGGCGCTCGGACTTGAAGGTCACCGGCACGGAAAGGCGGAAGGGCTTGGCGGCGTCGCGGGTGGTCGCGGGAAGCCGCGCCAGGAGGTCCGGCCCGTCGGCAAGCTCGGTGTCGGGGCTGGCCGCGACAGCGACGGCGAGGCCGACGGCAAAGTCGGCGATGGCCAGCGTGTGCTCGAGGAAGGGCCGGCCGACGCTGCGGTTCTTGTGTGCCCAGGAGACGTGCGCGCCCATGGCCAGGTGACCAAGGCTGCTCAAGAGGCGTGCACCCTTGTCGGCAAGGGCATAGACGGCGAGCGACGAGCCGCCGCCGGGCCGGTAGAAGTCGTACTGGCAATCTGGCCGGTCGAGATAGGCATGCTCGAACAGCCCCTTCAGGCGATTGGCGACGTTCTTGGCGGAGCCGTCGATGAGCCGGCGGATGTGACCGGAATGCAGGAAGCGATGGCGCGCGACGGCGCGCAGGATGTCGATGTCGCGGGCGGTCAGCTGGAAGGGCGGGGGAGTGCCGGACCGCCGGCGGCGGGGCCGATAGCTGCCCCGGACGGATGCGTCGAGGGTCATGGCTTCAGTCTACCATAGGCGTGCTGGGCAGCTTGTAGAGGGTCGGGCCATTGCGGCCGTCACGGAACTTCTCGGCCCCGAGCTCGATGAGGCGGGCATAGAAGGTCATCGGCGCCAGCGGCTTGCGCGCTTGCGCGCGGCACCAGGCGCTGTAGGCGGCAAAGAGCGCGGCACAGTGCTCCGGCCCGTCGGACTGATGCGCGCCGAGCCAGCCCGCCACGGTGTCCTGCTCACGCCTCGTGCGCGGCGGCGCCGCCGGCCCGAACCAGGCGGTCCAGCAGGTGGCGTTGAACACCCAGAGCATGAGGGCGAGGCCCCATTCGAGGCCGCTCAGCGGAGAGACGTGAACGGGCACCTCCGCCTGCGCAAGACGCGAGCGCGCCTCGTGAACGCGGGCGCGGGCGGCCGAGATCTGAGCCTCCAGACGACCGCGCTCACGGCGCGCAGCGGTCGTGAGCAGCGTCTGCAGGTCGCCGAGATGCACCTGAGCCTGCTCGAGCTCGAGCTTGAGGGAGGCGTAGACATCCTGTGCGCGCGCGGCAGGCGCCGCCGCCTTGGTGACGTTGAGGGCGATGTAGCCGCGCACGGCATGGATGGAGAAGGCCGAGGCGATCACGAAGAGCACGACACACGTGAGCGCCGCGACCCGGCGCGCGGACCACCAGTGCGTGACACCGAACAGGCTGGCGATCATGCCGAGATCGAAGGCGAGCGCGAGCACGGCGAAGACGACGCTGTTCGGGATGGGCAACCAGACGAACGCCGGCTCGGCTGTGCCGAGCGTCGCCGCGTAGCTGACGGAGGCGAGCGCCATGACGGCCGTGACGATGCTGCCGCTCACGAGCGCCAGGACCTGCCAGGGCCTCATGACCGCACCTCCGTGCGCACGAGGCGCGCACGGGTCATGAGCAAGCGGGAGAGGGAGGAGTCGGGATGGAGACGGCACAAGAGATCGCGCATGGTGTCCTCCAACGATTGAGGACACCCAAGCTAACCACGATCGAGTGTCAGGCAACGTGGGCGCATGGCTGAGCAGGCGACGCCATGAGGCGGCTTGGCATGGGCCGGGATCACAACACGATCGCGTGAGGAGGCGTGGCCGATGGCAGAAGAGATCCGACAGCGGTCATGGGGCGAGCGACGTGCATGACCCCAAGCGGCCATCTTGCCAGTGCGCAACACAACAGCGGCATTCGTGCCGTAGCCCGAGCCAATGCCCTTGTGCGCCGCAACAACTGCGACCTCTGCCGAGCCCACCTTGCCGGCTTCGGCAGTCGTACTGGCGTGCACCCTCCTCAGAAGATAAAATCGCTCGCGTCGATGTGGGTGGTGTTCCAGCCGCTTAGCGTGATGGTGTTGCCGCCGAAGAAGATCTGCACGCCACCGGCGATGTTGTAGATCGTGAGCTGGCCGAAGTTGTCGAGCCCCGTCACAGCGGAGACGTCGAGCTGCTCGGTGCCGTTGAGCCAGTCGCGGATGGTGTCGTGGCCCCAGCCGTCGGAGAACTTGAAGGTGTCCGTGCCGCCCTCGCCGAAGATGGTGTCGTTGCCCGTGCCGCCGTCGATGATGTCGTCGCCGAGGCCGGCCAGGATGTAATCGGCATCGCCACCGCCGTCGATCGTGTCGTTGTCGCCGCCGGAGTAGATCTGGTCCGCGCCCGACCCGCCCGAGATGGTGTCGTTGCCGGCCTCGCCATAGAGCACGTCGTTGTCGGCCCCACCGTCGATGATGTCGTCGCCCGCACCGCCGAAGATCGTATCGTTGCCGGCGTCGCCCGCCAGCAGCGTGTCGCTGTCGTTGCCACCGGCGATGAAGTCGGCGCCGTCGCCGCCGTGGATCGTATCGGCCCCGCCCTCGCCGTAGAGGAAGTCGTTGTCGCCGCCGCCGTCGAGGGTGTCGTTGCCGTCGCCGCCGAGGATGTTGTCGCTTCCCGCGTCGCCCGCCAGCAGGATGTCGTCGCCAAAGCCACCCGCGATGAGGTCGCTGCCGTCGCCGCCGTGGATCGTATCGGCGCCGTCCTCGCCGTAGAGCGAGTCGTCGTCGCCGCCGCCCTCGATGGTGTCGTTGCCGAGGCCGCCCGTGATGGCGTCGTTGCCCTCCTCGCCATAGAGGAAGTCGTTGTCCGCGCCGCCGCCGATGAAGTCGACGCCGAGGCCGCCGTAGATGGTGTCGCTGCCGGCCTCGCCAAGGAGGAACTGGTCGTCGCCCTCGCCGCCGTAGATGGTGTCGTCGCCGGTGTTGCCGGTGATACGGTCGGCGCCGGCATCGCCGTAGAGCGTGT
>JBFWQN010000233.1:0-8011 GCA_050249405.1 Hyphomicrobiaceae bacterium
ACCTTGCCAGCGTCATAGCTGTCGCCGACGGAGAATTGCAGGTACGAGCGCACCGTCTCCGGCTCGATCCGGCGATTGCCGGTGACCTGGATATCCCGGATGCGACCGTCCTGAGCGTAGGCGGGGCTGCTGAGCGGGCTGCAGACGAGTGTCGTGCTGATGGCTGCCAGCGCTGCCAGCAGAAACCACAGCCTCGGTCCCCCGACCGTGATCTTCCAAAACTTTGGCATACTTGGCGTCTGCCTTTTTGGTTCGCCGATCCCCCAAGGTGAGCGGACCTGTCGGCGCCAGGTCCATCACCCTACTGACTGGCCCCACCTGCCAGCCTCGCGGCCCTCGTATCCCCTCAAGAGCCACTCCGGGGTTTTCGCGACCCCGGCCGAACATCTCCTACCCGTACAGATTTCATTAACGAGTCCGGGATACCGAGGGAAGTGGCAAGAATGCCCCACAGACCCCGTAAATAGGCTGATTCGGCCGTGTTCAGCCAATCCCGAGCTTGCGCATGATGTCGCCGAAGATGGCCGCAAACATCATGGTTGCGAGAATGGCCAGGCCGATCCGGAAGCCGATCTCCTGCTTGCGCTCGTCGAGCGGACGTCCACGGATCGCCTCGAACGCGTAGAACATCAGGTGACCACCGTCCAGGATCGGAATTGGCAGCAGATTCATGATGCCGAGCATGATCGAGAACACAGCCAGCCAACCCAATATTCCGGAGGCGCCGCTTTTGCTCGCATGCGCCGTCATCTCGGCGATGGCGATCGGACCGCCGATCTCGCTCTGACGCTGCCCGGAGAGCGTCTTGAAGATCGCGCCCGGCAGCTTCGGCAGGCTCGAGATGATCTGCCAGGAGACATACCCGGTCTCGTTGAGACCAAGCTGCGTCGCCTCTAAAAGGTTGTGACTCTTGTGCTCCCAGCGCTCCGCCCCCGCGACGCGCTTGATGCCAATGACGCCGACCTGGACCTTGTTACCGATCGGGTCCGTGATCTCGCGCAGATCGGGCGTGATGGTGAAGGCGATCCGCCGGCCGTCCCGGTCGATGACGAAGTCCAGCGGCTTGCCGGGGCTCTGCCCGACGACCCGCTGCAGCTCCGAGAACTTTTGTATGGGCCGCCCCTCGATCTCGGCCACCCGGTCGCCTTGCCTGAGCCCGGCCTTGGCCGCGGCGCTGCTCGGAATGACCTCGTCGACCACCGCGGCCGTGCCATAGGTGCCGATCAGCCAGAACGTGAGCACGTAGACGATGACGGCCGAGGCGATGTTGAACGCCGGACCGGCCGCCACGACGAGGGCCCGGTTCAGGAGCGGCTGCGTGCGGAACGCGCCTTTTCGATCCTCGGGCGAGAGGCGGCTCACGGCCTCGTCCGACGAGGTGCTGGCCGGCGTCTCGTCGTCGATGAAGCGGACGTAGCCGCCCAGCGGCAACCAGCACAGCTTCCAGCGGGTCCCGTGCCGGTCGTAGAAGCCGGCGATCTCGGGTCCGAATCCAATCGAGAATGCCTGGATGCGCACCCCACACCAGCGGGCGACCAGGAAATGGCCGAGCTCGTGGATGAACACCACGATCGTCAGCACGGCAATGAAAGGCAGTGCCACAGACAGGACGTAAAAGAGGGTTTCCACCACCTCGACTCCGTTCGCAGACGTGCGCGCCGCGGCGGCGCGCTCATGACCGGCTTTCCCCCCAGCCGAGCTTCCCCTGAAGGGAACCTCGCCTCGGCTTGGCTCCGGCAGCTACAGACCGCAGTCAGCAACGCCCGTGCCACCGTACGCCGCCGCCGGTGCCACTTCGAGACAGGTGCTCGAAACCGGGCGCATTTTCAAGGAATGATTAACGCTGCCGGGGCAAATCCCTCAACGCAAGCCGAGCAGGCTGGCCCCCGGAGCCGCGGCATCGGTCAGTGCGGCGTAGGCGGCCGCCGCGACGGCAGCGAAGACGAGACCATCGACCCGGTCCATGAAGCCCCCATGTCCCGGGATGAGATGGCTGGTGTCCTTGACCCCATGTGCCCGCTTCATGGCCGACTCGACGAGGTCCCCGAGCTGGCTCAAGGCTGCGAGGCCGGCCGCGAGCACCATCACCCGCGTCCCGCCGGCGCCTCCGAGCATGCGCACGAGCAGCGCTCCCGTGATCGCGGCCGCCGTCACGCCCGTCAGCAGCCCCGACCATGTCTTGTTGGGCGACACGCTCGGGCAGAGCCGAGGTCCGCCGAGCAGCCGTCCCCCGAAAAAGGCGCCCGTATCCGTTGCCCAGACGACGACAAGCACGAACAGCAGCGCCGCCAGGCCATTCTGCTCGTCGGTTCGCAGCCAGACCAGCGCCACCGCGGGTAGACCCACATAGGCGACACCCAGGGCCGCAAGGACACCATTGCGACCGCGCTCCACCGCAAGGGAGACCAGTGCACCGGCCGCGGCGGCCAGCAAGCCCCATCCCGGCCGTCCGACCGCGGTGAGACCCGCCGCGACCGAGACGGACGCTGCCGCGAGCATCGTCAAAGCATCGATGCCACCGGATCGTACCAGACGGCCGTATTCCCAGACGAGCAGGATGGAGACGACGCCGACCAATCCGGCGAAAGGCAGCACGCCGCTCCAGGCCAGAGCGACCGTCGCACAACCGAGCACCAGCGCCGAGGCGATGCGCGTGAGCACCTCGGTGGTCGCGAACGGCCGTGGGGAGGCTTGATCATGCACCGGCTGGGGACCCCGTCGCCTGCATGGCAGCCTCACGCCGACGTCAGGCTGGTCAAGCCACCGAACCGGCGGCTGCGGCGGCGGTAGGTCTCGATGGCCTGCTCCAGATGACGACGGTCGAAGTCAGGCCAGTAGATGTCGAGGAACACGAGCTCCGTATAGGCGCACTGCCAGAGCAGGAAATTCGACAACCGAAGCTCGCCGCTGGTGCGGATGAGCAGATCGGGATCCGGCAGGCCCGCGGTATCGAGCGAGGCCGCGAACGTCCCGATCGTAATATCCTCGGTTGCCATCTCGCCGGCCGCCACGCGCACGGCAAGGCGCCGCGCAGCATCCACGATCTCCTGGCGCGCGCCGTAGTTGAAGGCGATCACCAGGTCGAGCCGCGTGTTGGACGCAGTCAGCTGCCTCGCCTCGTCGATGAGCGACAGCAGCTCGGGGTCCACGCGGTCCCTTCCGCCAATGACGCGGATGCGAACACCATTCGAATGAAGCTCGGCCAGATCCCGACGAATGAACCTTTTCATGAGGCCCATCAGGTCGCTGATCTCGCTCGCGGGGCGCGACCAGTTCTCCGACGAGAAGCTGTAGAGGGTGACCGTGGAGATACCGAGCTCGATGGCTGCCCGAATCGTGCGCCTGACGGCCTCAACGCCGCGCCGATGCCCCTCGGCGCGCGGATAGCCACGCTCTGCCGCCCAGCGGCCGTTGCCGTCCATGATGATCGCGACATGAGCCGGCACTTGTTGCCCGCTGCCGGCGGCGGCCTCGTCGATGCTCTTGCTCACTTCGGTCCCGGAGCCCCCTCGGCCAGCCTCCCGCGCAAGGTCCATCCCCCTGCTGACCCGCCGTTGCGAGGCGGCCCTCGTTCGGTCAGACCTGCTTGATCTCGGCCTCCTTGGCCTGAAGCATCTGATCGACCTCCTTGATCATCTTGTCGGTCAGCTCCTGCACCTTGACGCCGTTCTTGCGGTGCTCGTCCTCGGTGATCGCATGATCCTTCTCGAGCTTCTTGAGCAGGTCCATGCTGTCGCGCCGCACTCCGCGCACGCCGACCTTGCCGCCTTCGGCATACTTGTGGGCGAGCTTCACCAGCTCCTGCCGGCGCTCGGCAGTCGACGCGGGAAGCGGAAGGCGGTTGGTCGTGCCGTCGACGTCCGGGTTGAGCCCAAGGCTGGCTTCCCTGTTGCCCTTCTCGACGGCTGAAAGCGGGCTCTTGTCCCAGACCGAGACAGAGATCGTTCGAGCGTCGGGCACCGAGACCGTCGCCAGCTGATTGAGCGGCATCTTGGCGCCGTAGACGTTGACCGTCACAGGATCGAGCAGTGCGGCCGAGGCGCGGCCGGTGCGCAGGCCGGAAAACTCGCGCTTCAGATTATCGAGCGCGCCACGCATGCGCCGCTCCACGTCCTTGATGTCGAATTTCGCGGCGGCCATACGTCAACCTCCCTTGCGCCTGCCAGCTGCAGCGGTCCCGCGAGCCAAGCGAGCCTGAACCTCGGCCAAGCCCTTCGCGTCGAGCGCCTCTGCGGTCCTAGCCACGCTGTCCCGACGGTGCGATCGTCGTTGCGCGCGCGTCGCCCGCAAGCACCCTGGCGATATTACCGCTTTCCTCGATGGAGAATACTACGAGTGGCATGCCGTTGTCGCGGGCGAGTGCAATCGCCGCCATATCCATGACCTGGAGATTGCGCTGCAGCACCTCGTCGTAGGTGAGGTGATCGTAGCGCACGGCCGCCGCATCCTTCTTCGGGTCGGCCGAGTAGACCCCATCGACCTGCGTCGCCTTGGCGACGGCATTGCAGCCCATCTCGATGCCCCGAAGCACGGCCGTCGTATCGGTCGTGAAATATGGGTTGCCCGTGCCGGCCGCGAAAATCACGACACGACCGCGCTCGATATGGTGCAGGGCCTTGAGGCGCACGTACGATTCGCAGACCGTCGGCATGGGGATCGCCGAAAGAACGCGCGCCGGCACACCTTCCTGCTCCAGCGCATTCTGGAATGCGAGCGCGTTCATGACCGTCGCCAGCATGCCCATGTAGTCGCCCGTCGCGCGGTCCATGCCGCGCGCCGCCCCGGCGAGCCCTCGGAAGATGTTGCCGCCGCCGACCACCACGGCGATCTGGCAGCCCGTGGCCGTCGCCTCCCTGATGTCGCGGGCGAGACGTGAGCAGACGCCCATGTCAATCCCGTAGGCGCCCTTGCCCATGAGCGCCTCACCGGACAGCTTCAGAAGAAGGCGCCGGAAACGTGGCGGACTTTTCTCCGCCTGCGCCCCGGCACTACCTCTGGCGGGCTCTGCCATGATCCGCCTCCCGACGCCTCAGCGGCTCAGCTGCCCTTGGTGAGCTTGGCGACCTCGCTCGCGAAGTCGTCACCCTTCTTGTCGATACCCTCGCCGAGCGCGTACCGGCGGAAACCCGTGACCTTCACCGTCCCGCCTGCTGCCTTCTCGGCGCCCTTCACGTACTGCTCGACGCTCATCTTGCCGTCGCCGCCCGGCCCGAAGAAAACCTGCTGCATCAGCACGACCTGGGCGTAGAACTCCTTGCGAAGCCGCCCCTCGACCATCTTCTCGATGATGTCGGCGGACTTGCCCGACGCCTTGGCCTGCTCGAGATAGACTTGCCGCTCACGCTCGATCAGGGCCTTGTCGAGGTCCTCGGCAGAGACGGCCTGCGGGCTGGCCGCAGCGATGTGCAAGGCGATCTGGCGCCCGATCTCGGCGACGGCATCCGGCGCGCCCTGCGAGGCGATGGCGACCAGCACGCCGATCTTGCCGAGCCCGTCGGCAACACGGTTGTGCACGTAGCTCGCAACGAGGCCATCGGGCGCCTCGATAGACACCGTGCGGCGCACGGACATGTTCTCGCCGATGGTGGACACCATCTCCTTGACGTGTCCGTCGACAGTGCTCGACGTCCCCGGATAGGACAGCGACAGCAGCTTGTCGAGGCTGCCGCCGGCACCGACCGCGAGGCCCGCGATCGTGCGGACCATGTCCTGGAACTTGTCGTTCCGGGCGACGAAATCGGTCTCCGAGTTGACCTCGACGAGCGCACCGCTCTTGCCGCTCACCGCCGCGCCGATCAAACCATCCGCCGCGATCCGATCGGCCTTTTTCGCCGCCTTCGAGAGGCCCTTCTTGCGCAGCCAGTCGATCGCGTTCTCGACGTCGCCTCCGGTCTCGGTCAGCGCAGCCTTGCAATCCATCATGCCCGCGCCCGTCTTGTCGCGCAGCTCCTTGACCAGGCTGGCTGTAATCGTCGTCATCTCTTGCGCCTTATGGTTGCGCAAACGCGGCATGCGCGTCTGCTGAGCCCTGTCGATAGACGGGCCAACGGCCGGCTCCCGCCGTCGGCTCCGCCCGAGAACGCCGCCGGCCGAGCCTGCCGGGCTCAGACCGCTGCGGCGTCGACCAGCTTCTTGGCCTGGGCCTGCCAGTCGTCGCGCTGGATGCGGCCCTTCGTGTCCAGGGCCTTGTCGAGCGAGGCGATGCCGGCAGGATCGAGGTCGGCAAGCTGCCAGAAATGATAAACGCCGATATCGTTGAGGCGTTGCTCGAGCTTCGGGCTGACGCCGGTGATGCGCTTCAGGTCGTCGGCCTCGCCGCGAGGCGCGTCGATGCCCTTGAATGCCGGCACCTCGACGAGATCCTCCTCCGGCGGCGCCTCCGAAGCACCGAGATCGATGCCCGCCGCGCCCTGGCTCCGCTCGATGCCGTCGATGGCGGCCCGGGCCATCAGGTCGCAATAGAGGGTGATCGCGCGCCCGGCGTCGTCATTGCCCGGCACCGGATAGTCGATGCCATCCGGGTCGCAGTTGGTATCGACGATGGCCACGATCGGGATCTTGAGCTTCCGGGCCTCCTGGATGGCGATCGCTTCCTTGTTGGTATCGATCACGAACAGCAGGTCGGGCAGGCCGCCCATATCCTTGATGCCGCCCAGCGACTGCTCTAGCTTGTCGCGCTCGCGCTGGATGTTGAGCAGCTCTTTCTTGGTGCGCCCCGTCTGGTCGCCGGCCAGGATCTCGTCGAGCTGACGCAGGCGGCGAATCGACTGCGAGATCGTCTTCCAGTTGGTCAGCGTGCCGCCGAGCCAGCGGTGGTTCATGTAGTACTGGGCACTGCGGCGCGCGGCCTCCGCGATGGCCTCCGAAGCCTGCCGCTTGGTGCCGACCAGCAAGACGCGCCCGCCCTTGGCCACGACATCGGACACCTGCACCAGAGCCTGATGCATCAGCGGCACGGTCTGGGCGAGATCCACGATGTGGATGTTGTTGCGTGCCCCGAAGATGTATGTCGACATCTTCGGGTTCCAGCGGTGGCTCTGATGGCCGAAGTGAACGCCAGCCTCGAGCAGCTGACGCATATTGAAGGCGGGAAGCGCCATTGTATGACTTTCCAGTGTTTTCCGGTTGTTCCGCCGCGTTCCCGTCGAAGGCCCCCGGTTTGAATGGGGGCCCACCGGAGCGATGGCGCGGTCACGATGGACCGGCTGTCGCCAGGTACGCGTGTGGGGTGAGGCGCCTCTTTAGCGGCAGTGCCCCGACTTGACAAGTGCTTCCCGGATGCCAATCTCGCTGATCCCGGCTCGATGCCGGCAAAACACCAAGTTGACTTGTTGCAGCTGACACCTGCTCCCCTTTGCGCCACATTCCCACCGCTCCGTGGCCGGCTCCTCGCGCATTTGCGGTGCGTCGCGCTTTTGTTGTCCGGACGACGAGCGTATAAGGCGCCCTCCCTACGCTGCACCGCAGCGCATCGCGCGCCGGAGATGCATCCTTGGCACATGCTTCTGCGACATCGGCTTCGACGGACCAGGATCACGGCCACGCGCATGGCAAGCTCTGGGCGCTGGCGCTCGGCTCGATCGGCGTGGTTTATGGCGACATCGGGACGAGCCCGCTCTATGCGTTTCGCGAGGCCGTGACGCACGCCACCAAGCATGGGCTGGCCGGCCACGAGGCGGTGCTCGGCGTCCTGTCGCTGATCATCTGGGCGCTGTTGCTGATCGTCACGCTCAAATACGTGCTCGTTCTACTGCGCGCCGACAACAACGGCGAAGGTGGCACGTTCGCCCTGATGGCCCTCGGCCAGTCCGTGGCCAAGCGGTCGACACCGGTCCTGTTCGCGCTCGGGGTCATGGGTGCGTCGTTCTTCTACGGCGATGCGCTCCTCACGCCGGCCATCTCCGTTCTGTCAGCAGTCGAGGGCCTGAAGCTTGTCGCGCCCGCGCTCGATACGGTCGTGCTCCCACTCACGGTGGTGATTCTCGTCGGGCTGTTCCTCATGCAGGCGCGC
>JBFWQN010000234.1:0-8008 GCA_050249405.1 Hyphomicrobiaceae bacterium
CCTCGTGCGGCACGGTCTCCACGTGCGCGATGCGCGAGCCGAGCGCCTCGAGCCGGTCCGCGATGGCCGTGCGGCGCTTGGCCAGGACGCCGGCCTTGGTCGAGGGCATGCGCGTCAGCACGAGCCCGGCCTCGCGCGGGGCGAAGGCTCTGACGCTCGCCAGCGGCGCCCCCGACGAGAGGATATCCTCGGCCGCCGCGACGACGCTCTCGGGAAGCGCGAACGTGATCACCTTGACGGTGGCGATCATCTGGCCGACCGTCACGCGCTCGAGCTGCGGCACGGTAGCAACCGTCAGCCCCTCGTCGAGCGCGTTGACCCGCGCGACGGCCGCCGCGTCGATGACGGCGAGCCCCGCGGCCTGGGCGAACAGGTTCGCCCGCCCGGTGAACGGTGCTGCGGCATGTGTGCCCGGCCCCGCGGCCTTGCGGGCCACGCGCACCGCCGCCTCGTCCTCACCGACGTCGCCGGGCTCGAGCCGGGCGGCGATGACCGTCGCGTGACCGGCCTCCGCCAGTCGCGCGAGGTCGGCGGCGGAAAGAGCGCGACCCTTCTTCAGGGTGCCCTTGGGCGTGGCGATCGAATGCGCGAGGATGGCGCCTTCGGCTTCGGCTATGGGAAGCGTTGTGAATCTCATGCGCTCAATTTCGTCGTCCGACGCCTGCGGCACAACCCCCGCCGCGACCGGCCGCGCCATTCAACGCTGACAGCGCGGACAATGGAAGGTGGAGCGGCCGGCCTGGACCGTGCGCCGGATGATCCCAGCACAGCCCGGCGTGACGCAGGATTGTCCCTCCCGTCCGTACACCGCGAACGAGTGCTGGAAGTAGCCGAGCGACCCATCGGTGTGCCGGTAGTCGCGGAGCGTCGAGCCACCGGCGGCGATGGCTGCTTCCAGCACCTCCCGGATGGCCGAGACGAGCCGGCCCGTCCGCTCCACCGGCCGACCGCCGCTCCGGGCGAGTGCAGATGCCTGGCGGTGAGGACTGAGACCCGCGCGGAATAGCGCCTCGCAGACGTAGATGTTGCCGAGCCCCGCGACGATGCGCTGGTCCATCAGAAAGGCCTTGAGGTCGGCCGATCGGCCGGCGGCTTTGGCCGCCAGGAAATCCGCGGTGAGACCGGACCCGAGCGGCTCCACGCCCAGCCCCTTGAAGTGCGGATGCCCGTCGATCTCGCCCGGCGCGAGGAGGCTCATGTACCCGAACCGGCGCGCATCGTTGTAGGTGACCGTCGCACCTCGGTCTGTCTCGATCACCACATGATCGTGTGCCGGGTCCGTTCCGGCGTCGTGCGTGAACTCGCCGAGCTGACGGCCGTTGGCGCCGCCCGGCATGGCGATGCTGAAGCGTCCGGTCATGCCGAGGTGCACGGCCAGCACCTCGCCGGAATCGAGATGGCCCAGGATGTATTTGGCCCGGCGGTCGAGCCGCTCGAGGCGGCAGCCCTCGACGCGCTCGGCAAAGCGCTCGGGCAGCGGAAAGCGCAGGTCGGGCCGGCGCTGCTCGAGGCGAGCGATGCGCGCACCGACGAGCACGGGCTCGAGCCCGCGACGCACCGTCTCGACCTCGGGAAGCTCGGGCATCGGCTCAGATACCCCGGCCGCCGGCGACGTCCAGGATGGTGCCGGTCGTGTAGGCAGCCTTGTCCGAGAGAAGCCACAGCACGGCCTCGGCCACATCCTCGGCGGTGCCTGCACGGCCGAGCGGCACCGAGCCCATGAGGCGGCCGACGCGCCCGGCATCCCCGGCAGCGGCGTGGATCTCGGTGTCGATCAGGCCGGGCCGCACAGCGTTGACGCGGACGCCCTCGCCCGCCAGCTCCTTGGCCATGCCGATGGTCATCGCCTCGATGGCGGCTTTGGCGGCGCCGTAGTCGTTGTTCTCGACGCCGCCGCCGAGCTTGGCCAGCATCGAGGACATGTTGACGATGGCCCCGCCGCGGCCGCCACGGCTGCGGGCGAGGCGCCGCGCGGCCTCCTGGGCTGCGATATAGGCACCCTTGAAGTTGACCGCGATCATGCGGTCGAGCTGCGCCTCGCCGATGTCCATGAACCTCGTGCCGGCGAACAGGATGCCGGCATTGTTGAAGAACGCGTCGAGCGGCCCGAGCTCCGCATCGACGCGCTGGAACATGGCACGCACCTGCCCGCTCTCCGCCACATCCGCCTGGATCGTGACGGCCCGGCGACCCGCTGCCCGCACGTCAGCCGCAACGGCCTCGGCCGCCGCCGCGTTGCCGGAATAGTTGATGGCCACATCGTAGCCGTGTCGTGCCGCGAGGCGGCATGTCGCCGCGCCGATCCCGCGCGAGCCGCCTGTCACGAGAAGACTTCTCGTCATCGATCCTCCTGTCGCGCTCGTCCGTCGGCTACACCGGCAGCAGCCGGATCGCCATGAACAGCGCACCATTGTACGCCGCATGGCAGGCAATAGGCACCCACAGGCTGCCTGTGCGCTGCAGCAGCCACGAGAAGTAGAGCCCGATCAGGAACACCTCGGCGAGCCCCGCCACCGAGTAGCCGATGTGGAGCACCGTCCATGCCCCCGAGACGAGCACGGCCGCCGGCCAGAACCTCAGCCACTCGGCGAGCGGCCCCATCAGGAAGCCGCGGAACAGCATCTCCTCCCAGAGCGGGGCCCCGATCGCGATGGCGAGAAACGCCGTCATCGGCTCCGGCGCCCGCGCGAGCGCCGCGAACTGCTTGAAGTCGGCCATGAACCCGGCCGGGCTCAGCGTATAGGCCGCAGCGTTGATCGCGGCGAGCAGCGGCAGCATCACCAGGAACGCATAGACATAGGCCCTGAAACCGCCTGCGGGGCTTACCAGTCCGAGCACCTCGGAGAAGCGGGAGCGCGGGATCGCGGCGGCAAGGATCGTGAGAAGCGCCAGCGTCGATTGGCCGAGCAGCAGCAGCGTCGCCGCCGAGCGCTCGGTCAGCTCGACCACCGCCCGGTCGGCCGGGATCGGCCGCGCTGCCGCCTCGGGCGACTGCCCCGTCATCACGGCGATCGCCACGATCGGAGCCAGCTGGCCGACCACGATGATCACGATCGCCGCGAGAACGGCGAGCGCGGGATGCCATCGGCTGCGGGACCGCCAAGCGCCCGGCCCGCTCAGGAAGGCGCGAAAGGTCAGTGTCGACATGAGTCGTCTTTCCGCTGGCAACAGCAAGGCTTTCATTCGGCGGTTTCGGAGCCTATATTACGGATGCCGGATTCGTCCGGCTATGGCGATAAACGGACGTCGGAATAAGCCTATCGGACCCGGGGGCAGTACCCGGCGCCTCCACCACGAGCCGGTTCACCCTCTATGTGGGCCGGCTGGTGATGGGGGCGAAACAGGATCGACGAGGGTGTAAAGGGCGCTCTTTTGCTCGGCATGATACCGCCGTTATCGGGTCAACCAGATAGTTGCCAATGACAACTATGCTGAGGTTGCGGTCGCTGCGTAACGCAGTGCCCAAGACCTGAACTTAAGTCCTGACGTGTAGCAGCGGCAGGCGGGGTCCGGGGGGCACCTGGCAACAGAAGCCCCCCACTTCATGCCGGTCGTGCACGGCCGGAGAGGGAACGATAGCGGGACGCGAGATCGGCTGGACATGACGTCAGGTCAGCATATCGACTACGACGCCCTGGCGCTCGAAGCCTTGCGCGGCGTCGTCAAGGCGTGTCTCGCTCAGGTTGCCCGGACGGGCCTCGTCGGCGACCACCACTTCTACATCGCGTTCGACACGCAGGCGCCGGGCGTCGGCATGTCGAAGCGGCTGAAGGAGAAGTATCCGGTCGAGATGACCATCGTGCTGCAGCACCGCTTCTGGGACCTTGCGGTCGACGAGGAGCGCTTCGAGGTCAAGCTGACGTTCGACGGGATCCCTGAGCGGCTGGTGGTGCCTTTCTCGGCGGTCAAGGTGTTCTACGACCCGAGCGTGCCCTACGTGTTGCAGTTCGAGGATGTGGGCACGGGTGGCGAGGCGCGCCGCGGCTCACGCAAGGCACCCGGCGGACTGCGCCGCGGCGGCGAGGCGTCGCCCGACATGACTGCAGCGGCCGGCGGGGGCGCAGCCCCCGAGCCTGCCGGCGGCGGCGATCTCGAGGATCGCGTGGAGCGGCGGCGGCTTGCGCGACGTCGCACCGATCGCTCCGATGAAACGCCGACTGTTCCGGACAAGACGGCCGGCGACGAGGCGGCTCCGGCCAAGACGACGAAGTCGCCTGCGCCCGCCGCACCCGCAGCCGCCTCGCCAAAGCCGTCCATCGTCGCCGTAGGCAAGGCCGACGAGCCGACGAAGGAGGACGCCGCTGCGTCCGAGGCCGGTGCCGAAACCGAGGTCGAGGCCGAGGCTGGAAGCAGCGCCAAGATCTTCGATCTCTCCAAGTTCCGCGGCAAGAAGTAGCCGTCTCGCCTCCCTGCGGGATGCCGGCGGGGCAACCTTTCCCGACACGAGGCTTGTCATGACATCGTTCGGACTGTTCAAGGGCGAGCGTGCGCTCGTGACCGGCTCTGCCTCCAATATCGGACGCGCCATTGCCGCGGCGCTGGCCTCCGAGGGCGCCGAGGTGGTGCTTGCGGACATCGACACAGTCCGGAATGGAGAGGCGGCTGCCGCCATCCGGTCGGCCGGTGGCAAGGCGACCGAGATCACCGTCGATCTCGCCGCGCGGGACGGCTGGAGAGCGCTGCTCACCGCTCTGGGCGATCAGCCCTTGCACATGCTCGTTCATTCGGCAGCCCCGCCCCGGCGCGAGGCCGACCACGTCGCCGCCGTCTCCGAGGAGACGTTCGACGCCATGCACAACGTGAATGTGCGCTCTGCGCTCTTTCTCGCGCGAGAGATCGCCAGCCGCATGAAGGCGGCTGGCATTCGCGGACGAATGCTGATCGTCACCTCCCTCCATGCCGAGACCCCGCGCAACCTGCCGCACTACTCGGCGGCCAAGGCCGGCCAGACGATGCTCGTCAAGGAGCTCGCCCGTGCCTTCGGGCCGGCCGGCATCCGCGTCAACGCCATTGCCCCTGGCGCCATCCCCGGCGGCGGCTTCAACGCCGGCGCCTTCAGCTTCGACGGCAAGATCCCCCTCGGCCGGCTCGGCTGCGCCGACGACCTCGCCGGTCCCGCCGTGGCCCTCCTGTCGGACCGTTTCTCGGGCTACGTCACCGGCACCACGCTCGTCGTCGACGGTGGCATCGCAACCTTCAACTGGATCACGCCCGTCGCAGGCTGAGGCTCGCCTCGGCCGCCGGTCCGCTCGCCTGCCCTTGCCGCGCCGCACCGCCCGCGACTACGATCGGCTGCCGGCGCCATTCGCGCGTCCCACCCGGAGCCCCTGCATGGCCAACGTAAATTCCGGTCCGTTCACGACGCGGCCCGAGATCGACGGCACGTTCGGCGTCGTTGCGACGACCCACTGGATCGCGACGGCCGTGGCCATGGGCATCCTCGAGAAGGGCGGCAACGCGTTCGACGCGGGTATCGCGGCGGCCTTCACGCTGCAGGTCGTCGAGCCGCACCTCTGCGGGCCGGGCGGCGACGTGCCGGTGATGGTCTGGGACGTGCGAAAGGGCAAGCCCGAGGTGATCTGCGGCCAGGGCCCTGCGCCCGCGGGAGCGACCATCGCCCATTACCGCGACCACCTGGGGCTCGACATCATTCCCGGCACGGGCCTGCTCGCGCCCTGCATTCCCGGCACCTTCGAGACCTACCTGCTCATTCTCCGCGACTACGGCACCATGCGGCTCCGGGATGTGATCGAGCCTTCCCTCGGCTATGCGCTGAACGGCCATCCGATCGTCGAGCGCGCCTGCGCCACGATCGAGACGGTGCGCCGGATGTTCACCGAGCACTGGCCGACCTCGGCCGCAGTCTATCTCCGCGACGGGCGCACGCCGGAGCCGGGCACGCTGTTCCGTAACCCGGCTCACGCCGAGACCTACCTGCGCATTCTCGCCGAGGCCGAGGCCGGCGGTGGCGGCCGCGAGGCGGAGATCGAGCGCGCCCGCAAGGCCTGGAGCCAGGGCTTCGTCGCCGAGGCCATCGGGCGCTTCTGCGCCACGCAGGAGGTGATGGACGTCACCGGCCGGCGCCATCGCGGCGTGCTGACGGCCGACGACATGGCCCGGTGGCAGCCGACGGTGGAGGCGCCGGTCTCGCTCGACTACGGCAACTACACGCTTCTGAAGCCGGGTCCGTGGACCCAGGCCCCCGTCATGCTGCAGACGCTGGCGATCCTCAAGGGATTCGACATCGAGCGTCTCGGCCCCACGGACCCCGACTTCATCCATCTCTGGATCGAGGCGGCCAAGCTGGCCTATGCCGATCGCGAGGCATTCTACGGTGATCCGTTGTTCGCCAAGGTCCCGATGGAGACGCTGCTCTCCGAGCGCTACAACAACGACCGGCGCCGGCTCATCGGCCAATGGGCCAGCATGGAGCAACGGCCCGGCACGATCGACGGCTACGGCGGCAAGGTAATCGTCAAGAGCGTGTCGGAAGGCCGTGTCGCCGTCTCGGCCGCGGGCGCCGGCGAGCCGACCGTCGGCAGCATGGGCGAGAGCCGGGGCGACACGGTCCACATCGACGTGATCGACAAGGCCGGCAACATGTTCACGGCGACGCCGTCCGGCGGCTGGCTGCAGTCGAGCCCCGTCATTCCGGCGCTCGGCTGGCCGCTCGGCTCGCGTGCCCAGATGTTCTGGCTCGACGAGAGCCATCCCGGCGTGCTGATGCCGGGCAAGCGTCCGCGCTCGACGCTGTCGGTGGGCATGGCGCTTCGCGATGGCGCTCCGTACATGATCTGGGGCACGCCCGGCGGCGACCAGCAGGACCAGTGGAACGCCCAGCTGTTCCTGAGGCACGCCCATTTCGGCATGAACCTGCAGGAGGCGATCGACGCTCCTGCATGGCACATCGAGCATTTCCCTGCGTCGTTCTGGCCGCGGGCAGCGCGCCCAGGTGCCGTCGTCGTGGAGAGCCGCCTGCCGAAGGACACGATCCGCGAGCTCGAGCGGCGCGGGCACAAGGTCGAGGTCGGGTCCGACTGGTCGGAGGGACGGCTGACCGCGGCGAGCCAGGACGGCGTGCGCCGCAAGGCAGCCGCCAATCCGCGCGGCATGCAAGGCTATGCCGCCGGGCGCTGACCGCCCACGGCCGCAACAACGACAGGAATGTGATCGATGTCGAAGCTGCCGCGAAATACCGATCTTTCGGTGCTTTTCGCCCACGTCGCCTATGAGTTTGCGGCTCCCTTCGAGGCGCGGAGCACCGGCATCGCCTACGACATCGCACGCACGCCGGCCGAGCTCGAGGCGAAGCTTCCGTCCGCCGACCTGCTCTGCGTCTCGATGATGTGGCGCAACGAGCTCGCCGCTTCTGCCCCGAGGCTGAGGCTCATCCAGTCCATCAGCGCCGGCACCGACCAGTACGACCGCGCGATCATGCGCCAGCACGGCATCCGCCTCGCCAGCGGCCAGGGCGTCAACGCCAGCGCGGTCGCCGAGCACGCGATGGCGCTGATGCTCTCGCTTTCGCGCCAGCTGCACCTGCTGCGCGACCAACAGCATGCCCGCCACTGGCGGCCGATGCAGGGCGATCGGCGCATCCGGGAGGACGAGATCGGCGGCAAGACGGTGCTTATCGTCGGGCTGGGCGGTATCGGCCAGCAGCTCGCGGCGCTGTGCAAGGCGTTCGGCATGCGCGTCGTCGGCACGCGGCGGGATCCGTCCAAGGGTGGCGGCGCCGCCGACGAGGTCCACGCCGACGCCGACCTGCTGCGGCTCGTGCCGGAGGCCGACTTCGTCGTGCTCACGACGGCGCTCACACCGCAGACGACGGGCCTCATCGGGCGCGAGCAGATCGCCGCGATGAAGCCGACGGCTTTTCTCGTCAACGTCGCGCGTGGCAAGGTCTGCGACGAACTCGCGGTGACGGCGGCGCTGTCGGCCCGGATGATCTCCGGTGCCGCGCTCGACGTGACGGCGGAGGAGCCGCTCGCGAAGGACAGCCCGCTCT
>JBFWQN010000235.1:0-8002 GCA_050249405.1 Hyphomicrobiaceae bacterium
GAACCCGAGCGGCAGCCAGCCGTCGGCGATCTCGCCTGTGAGCTTCACCGTCGCCTCGTTGCCGGTGCCGAGGTAGATCGGAATGTTCGGGTTCATGTGCAGGATCGATTTCAGCGGCTTGCCGACGCCCATGGCCCCGGGACCGGTGTAGGGGAGGCTGATCTCCTCGCCCTCGTGGACGACCGGCGCCTCGCGCTTCAGCACCTTGCGCATGATCGCCACGTAGTCCTTGATCCGGTAGTAGGGTCGTCCCCAGGGCTCGCCGTACCAGCCCTCGACGATCTGCGGGCCCGACACGCCGATGCCGCAGATGAAGCGGTTGCCGCCGGCCATGGTGTCGATGGTTGCCGCCTGCATGGCGGCGTTGGCCGGCGTCCGGGCGGCGAGCTGGATGATGGCCGTGCCGAGCTTGATGCGCTCGGTCTTGGCGGCGAGGTAGGCGAGCGGCGTCATGGCGTCGGTGCCGTAGGCCTCCGCCGTCCAGACCGAATCGTAGCCGAGCTGCTCGGCCTTCTGGACGAGCTCCACGGGCACCTGATAGTGCGCGCCGGAATAGCCGATGTGCAGGCCGAGCTTCATGGGATCGTTCCTCCGTGCTCCTTCGTTGACCAATCCTAGACCACATCCGCCGATGGCGCGAAGCGCCGCGAAAGGCGCCCGGGAGGCCGTCCGCACGAAACGCGGCTGGCAATACGGCCTCGATCTCCCTAACTAGCCAGTCGAGGAAACGCTCGCGGGGTTGCGATGAAGAGCCTGACGGTCGGCAGCGCGATGATCGACACCATCGCCATCATCGCGAGCGAGCGCATCGAGCGCATGTCGATGCTCAACGCCAATGCCTCGTTCCTGCTCTTGCAGGAGGGCAGCAAGACCGAGGCGATCGACATCTCGACGCACTGCGGTGGTGGCGCCGTCAACACGGCCGTGGGGCTGGCCCGCCTCGGCTTCGATGCCGCGACGCTGGTCAAGCTCGGCCAGGACCAGCGCGCCGAGACCATTCTGCAGCGGCTGATGGCGGAGGGCGTGTCGCCCCGCTGGGCTATCCGCGACGGTCGGGCACCTACGGGTGCCGCCGTGCTCGTCTCGTCGCACGACCGCAATGCGGCGATCTTCACGTTTCGCGGCGCCAACACGCTGCTCGAGGCGAGGGACCTGAAGGACGACGCCTTCGCCGTCGATCTGGTGCATGTCGCCTCGCTGTCGAATGCCTCGGCCGACCAGTTCCCCGCCATCGTCGCCAAGGCCAAGGCGCAGGGCGCCTGGGTGTCGGTGAACCCGGGGCCGCGCCAACTTGCGGCACGGGCGGCAGCCTTCGAGCAATGCCTGGGCAAGGTCGACATCCTGTCCATCAACCGCTCCGAGGCCGAGGTGCTGGTGCCCACGCTGGTCGCGCGCTTCGGCGAGGGCGGGCCGGCGGCCGAGGGTGACGACCTTCCCCGCCTCGCCGCGCGCGGCTTCGTGGGCGGCGGCTTCCACATGTCGATGCGGCGGCTCATGGGCGCCGTCCTGTCGCTCGGCCCCCGCATCCTCCTGGTCACCGATGGCGGTGGCGGCGCCTATGCGGCGACCGGCGACGAGATCGTGTACGCGGCGCCGGTGCTGGTCGAGGTGGCGGGCACCGCCGGCGCGGGCGACGCTTTCGTCTCGACGTTCGCGGGCGGCACCGCGATGGGCTGGCCACTCGACAAGGCGCTGAAAGCTGCGGCGCTCAACGCCGCGAGCGTGGTCGGGCATGTCGACACCCAGTCCGGCCTGTTGCGGGCGGCCGAGCTCGATGCGCGGCTCGCGGACCAGGGCGAGCGCATTGCCATCCGCCGCTGGCCGATATGAGTTGCATCTCCGGCTACTGGGGCCGTCCGCCTCCGGAGCGCCTCACCTCTGCGCGCTGCGCCGCGCCGCAGAGACGATCTCGTGCACGATGCCGGGCTCGGTCATGGCGTGACCCGCATCCGGCACGACCACCAGCTCGGCGCGCGGCCAGGCTTCCTTGAGGTCGAAGGCGGACTTGATCGGCGTCACCACGTCGTAGCGGCCGTGCACGATGACGCCGGGAATGTCGCGCAGCCTGTGGGCGTTGGTCAGCAGCTCGCCGTCGTGGGCGAGAAACCCGCCGTGCGCGAAGTAGTGGCACTCGATGCGGGCGAAGGCGAGAGCGTAGCTGTCGGCGCAAAGCTGGCGGATGCGCTCGGCATCAGGGGTCAGCGCCAGGGTCGAGGCCTCCCACAGGCTCCAGGCGCGCGCCGCCGCGAGCTGCACCTTGATGTCGGGATGCGTGAGGCGCCGGTAGTAGGCGCCGATCATGTCACCACGCTCCCCAGGTGGGATCGGCGCGAGGAGCTCGGCAAACGCCTCCGGGAACAGCCAGCTGGCTCCCTGCTGGTAGAACCAGTCGAGCTCGGCTCGGCGCAACAGGAAGATGCCCCGCAGGATCATGTCCGACACGCGGTCCGGATGTGTCTCGGCATAGGCGATGCACAGCGTGGAGCCCCACGAGCCGCCGACGAGCTGCCAGCGATCGATGCCGAGATGGCTGCGCAGCCGCTCCATGTCCGCGACGAGATGCCAGGTGGTGTTGGCCTCGAGCGAGGCATTGGGCACGGAGCGGCCGCAGCCGCGCTGATCGGCGAGCACGATCCGGTAGCGCGATGGATCGTGGAAACGCCGCATGGTCGGGTTGCTGCCACCCCCCGGACCGCCGTGCACGATCAGCACCGGCAGGCCGAAGCGATTGCCGCTCTCCTCGTAGTAGATTTCGTGGCCGTCGCCGACGGCGAGCCGGCCGCGCGCGTAGGGCTCGATGGGCGGGTAGAGACCGTGGCGCTCCGGCGTTTGCGCCATGATACCGGTGCGTGCCGACATGCCTCGTTCCTGCCGTCCGTGGCCGCGACCGCATCGGGCCACGCGCTGCCACCCTGCGAGAAGCTGTGGACGGCGCTACCGCGAGCGAGCGCCGCGCTGGCGAGCCTGACGCTCCTCCCGATCGTGTATCGTCTCACCGCCGGGAATGCGCAAGTCGCGCACCAATTCCAGGATGTGGCGACTTGGGGCGGGCGTCAAATGACTCACGCTCAACATGGCCAGGACCGCCACGGGGATGGCAGCCGCAGGCGCCAGTAGTGCCGGCAGTCCTCGGCCGGTCAGCTCCGCGAGTGCCGCGAGCGCCAGCACTGTCACGAGGCCGGCGACCAGGCCTGCGAGAGCGCCGAGCGCGGTCGATCGCTTCCACCAGACCGACAGCGCAAGCACCGGAAACAGCGTCGAGCCCGAGACGGCGAGCGACAGCAGGACGAGCGCCAGTGGATCGCCACCGGTCAGGGCGGCCCCCGCACCGGCGAGCACTGCGGCCCCGGCGATCGCGACTCGGCAGACGGCGAGGCGTCGCGCCTCGCTACCCGACCAGCCCGCGGCGCGGCTGACCACGTCCTCGCCGGCGACGATGCCGAGCTGGGTGATGCTGACCGCGGCACCGGCCAGCGCGGCCGCGAGCACGCCTGCCGCGACGAGGTTCACGACCGCGAGCGGCATGCCCATCATCACAGGCAGCGCCAGCAGCATGCCGTCGCGGTCGAGCTGAACGCTGGAGAGACCCAGCTTGCCGCGTCCGTCGGCTGCGGCGAGCCCGAGCTCGACGAGCCGTTGCAGCGGCACGGGCAGCACACCGGCCGGCTGCGACGAAAGGGCATTGAGCAAAAGATCGCGCTCGAACACGGCAACGCTCGATAAGGTGGTGACGAGCACGCCGGCCAGCACCACGGCCCAGCCGGCTGATTTGCGCGTCTCGTAGACGCTCGGCGTGGTGACGGCCCGCGACAGCATCGACGGCGAGCCCGCGACACCGGCCATCACCGCGAGCACCACCAGCGCGAAGGCGAGCGGCCCGATGCTGCCGAACACCGTGGCATAGCGCCCGGCAATCGCCTGCAGCCCGTGCCCTGGCAGATCGAGGCTCAACAGCCCTGCGATCGGGATCGGCACGTTCTGCGCCGCCTCCAACCGTCCGACGGCGCGCAGCAGAGGGCCGTGGCTGAGCTGCCCGAACGGCAGGTTGGTCTCCATCACCGCAGCAACCGCGGCCGGCAGCATCACCGCCACCAGCGCGACCAGCGCCTGCGCTGCACTCGACCAGGACAGCGAGCGCATGCCGCCCGGGGCCAGCATCGCAATCAGAACGCAGACGATGGACGAGGCGGCAACGGCCGTCGAGAGCGGCACCAGCCATTGCGCGGCCATGATTGCGATCTTGATCTCGGCGATGGCCAGCAGCATCAGCGGAAGCGCGGCGACCGAGGCGGAAACGAGGCGCAGTGCGCCGCTGTCGAACCGCAGGCCAAGGTAGGATGATACTGTCGGCGCGCCGAGCTTCCTCAAATAGGGCGCAATCAGCATCACCGAGACGGTGAGCCCGGCCACCAGGCCGAGGCCGAGGCACAGTGCATCGAAGCCGATCAGGAACAGCGCGCCGGCAAAGCCCGCGAGCCCCGCGCCGCCCGGTGTGGCGATTGCGAGCGCAAGGCCGTTGTAGACGGCTGGCACGCGCCGGCCGGCAAAAAGAAACTCGCGCGTGCTGCGGGTGTAGGCGGCAGCGCCGATGGTCGCGAACAGGGCCACCGCGATCAGCACCATCGCGCCTTTGAGGGTGGCATCGGCGAACCCGAGCTGCTCGAGGATCAGCAGCAGCACGACTCCCGACGCGAGCGTGGCGGCGAAAATGCCGAAATAGATGCCGACGATCGGATCGGACAGCGACGAGCCCTGGCGGTGCGGCATCGCTTACAGATCCTCGTTGGCGCCGTGCCAGTGGTCGATAGCGTCCTGCCGGTTGATGTAGGAGAACACCGTCAGCATGGCGATGCCCACCAGACCATGGCAGGCGAGGAAGTAGCCGAGCGGAAATCCCAGGAACTTGCGGGCATTGAGCTGCTCGGCATAGAGCGGCAGCACGATCAGCGTGACGAGGAATGGCACGAGGCTGGTCAGCATCTGCCATTTCGTATGCCGCCAGTAGGGCTTGCGCTCCTTGCGCTCGATCATGCCTCTCTCCGTCGTGCCGCACCGGATAGGCTTCTCGCCGAGCATTGTGGTCTGCGTTCGGCGCGCCCGTGCAAGCGCCGGCAACTCGTCGATCTCTAGCCCAGGCTGTGCGCTCGGGCGAGGTGGCGAATGCGGTTCTCCCCGTCCCGCGCGGCTGTCAGCCCCGGCCCTGCATGGCGGCCGAGCGCGAGCCGCCGAGCCGGGCCGCCACGGCGACCACCAGCGCCGTCAGGAGGAGCATCATCAGCCCCAGCACGGCGATGGCACCGAGATCTCCCGATTCCTTCAGGTCGAAGATCAGCACGGACAGCACCTTCGTATCCGACGTGAACAGGATCGCCGCCGCCGACAGCTCGCGGATCACCGCGACGAAGATGAAGCACCAGGTCGCGATCACCCCCGAGCGGAGCAGGGGCACGGTAATGTCGCGCAGCGAGCGCAGGCGCGTCGCCCCCAGGATGCGGCTGGCCTCCTCGAGCTCGGGATTGAGCGCCTGGAACGCCGATTGCAGCTGCTGGTAGGCGGCGGGCAGCTCGATGGTGACGTAGGCAATGAGCAGGATCCAGAGCGTGCCGTAGAGAACGAGGGGCGGGCGGGTGTAGGCGAGGAACAGGCCGACGCCCAGCACGATGCCTGGAATGGCGATCGGCGCGGTCGCGAGGAACCCGAGATACTGCGCCCCGCGGATCGCCCGCCGGGCGGTCGTATAGGCGATGAGCAGCGCGAGCAGCGTGCCGGCGGTGGCCGAAAGCCCGCCGAGCAGGAACGTGTTCCACATCACGCTCCACGTCTGGGAAAGCTCGACGAACGTGAAGTGGACGTGCTGCAGCGAGAGCGTCGCCAGCGAGACGATCTCGGTCGGGTTTTGCGACAGCGCGGCGTTGAGCAGCGCCGCATACGGCAGGAACACCGGCATCGCCAGCACCACGAGGCAGAAGCCGAGCGCGGGCCAGCGCCAGCCCCCGAGCGGCACCGGCCGGGGCGCGCCGTACTTGCCCCCGACCACCGCGTAGCTGCGCCGTCCGAGCACCGTCTGCTGGGCGCGCAGCAGCACCACCGTCAGCACGAGCAGCGGCAGCGCGGCCGCGGCCGCCAGCTCGGGCTTGGGCGGGAATTGGAACAGGCTCCAGATCTTGGTCGTCATGGTGTGGAAGCCGGCCGGGATGGCGAGGATGGCCGGCGAGCCGAACAGGTTCATCGCCTGCAGGAACGCGATCAGCAGCCCGGCCAGCAGCGCGGGCAGGGCGAGCGGCACGGTGATGCGCCGGGCCGTCACGGCGGGCGGCGCGCCGAGCATCGCTGAGGCGTCCTCGAGCTCGCCTGGAATGCGCTCCAGCGCATTGGCGACGAGCACGAACACATAGGGAAACGTGTAGCAGGCGATCACGAACACCACGCCTTGCAGCGTGTAGATATTGAGCAGCGCGAAGTCCGGCGGCGCGCCTGTGACCGCCCGCCATGCTTGATTGAGCAGCCCGCTGTTCGGTGCGGCAAGCAGCTCCCAGGCGATGGCACCGAGGAACGGCGGCGTCACGAACGACGCCGTGACCAGCGTGCGTACCGCGTCGCGACAGGGCATGTCCGAGCGCGCGACGAGCCAGCCCATCGGAGCGGCGACGAGGCAGCAAGCCACCCCGACGGAGGCGGCGATGGTCAGCGTCGTGACCAGCGGGCCCTGGAACGCGGGATCGTTGAAGATCGTGACGAAGTTGCCGAGGGTCGGCGCCCCGTCTGGCCCTGCGAAGGCATAGGCGACGAGCCATGCCATCGGCAGGACCACGAGCGCCAGAAGCAGGAGCGATACCGCGACGAGGATCGGCAGCGACAGGTCGAGGCCGCCTCCCGCCTGCGGCATGGCCGTCCCCCGCTCCGCCGCCGGCTCTGCCGTCAAAGCTGCCTCCCGCCTGCGATCATCGGCTAGACCTTGAACAGCTCGGCATACCGCTTTTTCAGCGCATCGGCCTCGGTGAGCATCGCCTCCGGCTCGTCGCGCATGATCTTGATCGAGGCGAGAGGCTTCCTGCCCTGCGGCGCCGGCACTTTAGCGTGCGGCACGTAGAGCCCCGTGATGTCGACGAGCTTTTGCTGGCCTTCGGCCGAGTACATCCACGCGAGCAGCAGTCGGGCCGCATTCGGATTGGGTGCCGCCTTGAACAATGCGTTCGGGCTGTTGATGATCGGCGCACCCTCGACGGGATAGACGGGCTCGACCGGCGCACCCTTCTCGCGGGCCTGGTAGAGCAGATAGTCGGCACCGTCGACCATCGCCGCCCGCTCGCCGAGCGCGATCTTCTTCGGCGGATCGACGCCAGACTGGACCTGCAGCACCTTGAGCTTCGCCAGCTTCTCGAAATAGTCCCAGCCGAGCTCGCGCACCATCGCATGCGTAGCCGTGAGCACCGTGCCGGAGTAGGCCGGATGCGCCTTCACCAGCCGCCCCGACCATCGTGGGTCGACCAGATCCGCGAAGCTTTTCGGCGCATCCTCAGGCTTCACCAGGCGCGTGTTGTAGCCGATGATCGAGAACACGATCCGCAGCGTTGCCCAGTGTCCGTCGGCACTCTTGAAATCCGCCGGAAAATGCTCGGCGACATCCGACGTGACGAATGCCTCGAGCCATCCGGATTTGCGCCAGGCGTAGGGGTGCGCGGCATCCGTCGTATTGACGATGTCGACGTTGTGGATGTGCGAGGCGTACTCCTGCGCGATCCGGCTGAACACGCGCTCGGCACCCGACCGCTCCACCTTGACCGTGATGCCGGGATAGGCCGCCTCGAAGGCCCGGGCATAGCGCTCCGTCATGGTGAGGTCCATGGCCGAGTACCAGTGAACCTTGCCCTCCTTCCTCGCCGCGGCGACGAGCTCGGACGTGATCGTCACGGCCGGCGGCGCCGCCGAGACCACGCGGGCCGCGATCGGAGCCGCCAGCAGCGCCCCCCCACCGGCGAGCATGCTGCGACGCGAGATGAGG
>JBFWQN010000236.1:0-7968 GCA_050249405.1 Hyphomicrobiaceae bacterium
ACCTTCCGCCTCATGACATCGGCGCTACGCGCCAAGCCGGTGGCGGGCCTCGAAGAGGCCGCCGCCTTTCAGGAGACCACCATGACCGCAGAGGTTTCTGACTCGAGCTACAAGGCCGAGGTGCTGGATTCGAGTGTTCCCGTGGTGGTCGACTTCTTCGCCGAGTGGTGCGGGCCGTGCAAGGCCATGGCGCCTGCGCTCGAGGCCGTCGCCAAGGAGATGGAAGGCAAGGTCAAGATCGTGAAGCTCGACGTCGATCAGAATCCGGGCATCACGCAGCAGTATCGCATCCAGGCCATGCCGACGCTGATGGTGTTCAAGGCCGGCAAGGTCGCCGCGACCCAGGTTGGCGCGCTGGTCCAGAAGCGGAAGCTCGAGGACTGGATCAAGTCTGCCGTCTGATTTTCCTTTCGGTTCTCGCCAGAATTCGCCCCGGAGCCTCGCGGTCCGGGGCGTTTTCATGTGCGGAGCCGCTCGATCACCCGCGCGGCGGCGGCGCCGTATTCTTGTACGATGGCCGCTCCGTCACACGCGCGATGTAGCCGGACAGGTTCTTGTACTTGGAGAGTACGTCCTTCATCGCCGGGAAACCCATGCCCGTCGCCAGCATGGGAATGATGTGCATGTCGGCGTAGGTGAGGCTCGCGCCGGCTAGATAGTCCGACTTGGCCAACGCATCGTCGAGCGCCTTGGCGCATTTCTCGATCTCGGGCAGCGCCGCATTGATTTTCGCCGTGTCCGGACCTTTCGCCTTGTCGAAGAAGACCGACGGCACGACGAACTCGCGCATGATCCACTTGTCCACCTTGGCGTTGCCGTAGGACACCCACTGCTCCACGCGGGCGGCGCCGGTGGCATCTTCGGGAATGAATTTCGGTCCCGGGAACGCCTTGTCGATGTAGGTGGCAATGCCTTTCGTCTCGAACACCGCCACGTCGCCGTGACGCATGCAGGGGATCTGCCCAGCGGGATGGATCGCAGTCACCTCGGGCGTATGGGGGCGCGACGGCGTCAGCTTGTAGGTAACGCCTTTCTCCTCGCAGAGCATGCGGACCGACCGCACATAGTTGGAGAAGGGTACACCGATGATCTCGAGTTCGGGCATGGGAAGCCTCCGTTGGCCGGCCGCGCGGGTGCCGCGCTTGGCTCAACCTACGACGGCATCCGGGATCGCATCAATTCCCGGCCGGTAGGGCTTCACGTCGATCAGAGGCGTGCCGTCGAGGAAGTCGATGGCGTCGATCTCGACGATGCCTGCCTCCGCATCGACGCGAAGGATGCGGGCGACGGTGAGTCCGATCGGATTGGGGCGCACCGGCGAGCGGAAAGCGAACACGCCCCGCGGCGAATCGGCGTGCGGCGGCTGGATCACGATCGGATCGCGCCGTGCCCGGTCGAGCCAGGCGAGCACCACCAGGTGCGAGTACCGCTCGAGGCCACCGAGCCCCGGCCGATACGGCTCGTCGATCTCCAGCCAGGCCTTGCCGCCCCGCTCGCGCGCTTCCCGCGGGTTCTTCGGCCGCGGCTGGTCGGTCGTCCACGTCGATCGAACCCGGCCGATGAAGACGAGGTGGGCATCGGCCGGCATGACGGCCGGATCCACTTCCAGCATGATTTCGCCGGGCTTAGCTTGCTTGTCGCGCATGCACACGCCTTCGCTGGGGCTGGTTTGTCGACCTGCCGGGAGGCTACACGGCGAGAACGCCCAAGCGAGTGATTTATGTCAGGCATCAGCCCGAATCCATCGATCGGCTCAGCCCGCCGATCGACGTTGCCTGATTATCCGACAAGAGATGTAATTGCATCTCCTGATTTCGTAGATTGTGCCATTTTTGAAAGATTTCCTTCGCAATTTGCTTCTTATGCTCATGCACGTGGACAGTGGGGGATCGCCATGCCGGTGCAAATTAGACTGACGGGGGGAGCCGTCATCGAATGTGAGCTGTTGAACAAGGGCAGCGACGACATCACGGACCTGCTCGCACGGCGCGCCGATCTGGTGCTCGTGCAGGCGATCGAGGGCGACCTCTTCTATCTCCCGCCGAGACTGGTCGAGTCGATCCTGCCGGAGTTCCTGGCGCCCCCTGGTCTCGCCCCGCCCGCACGTCCGGCCAACGATTGACGGAATTGGGCTATCGGTTCCAGGGACGCGCCACTCATGCGGCACCCTGATCGAGCACCGGATCGTCATCGACCAGCGCCTCAGCCGTGGCGAGGTCCACAGAGACCAGCTGCGAGACGCCCTTCTCGGCCATGGTCACCCCGAACAGCCGGTTCATGCGCGCCATCGTCATCGGATGGTGCGTGATGACGAGGAACCGCGTCGAGGTGTCGGCGGCCATCCGCTCCATCAGCGTGCAGAAGCGGTCGACGTTGGAATCGTCGAGCGGCGCGTCCACCTCGTCGAGCACGCAGATCGGCGAGGGGTTGGTGAGAAACACCGCGAAGATCAGCGACAGGGCCGTGAGCGTCTGCTCGCCGCCCGACAGGAGCGACAGCGTCGCCGGCTTCTTGCCCGGCGGCTTGGCGATGATCTCGAGGCCGCCCTCCAGCGGGTCCTCCTCGCTCTCGATCATCTCGAGCCGAGCCTCGCCGCCGCCGAACAGCGTGCCGAACAGGCGCCGGAAATGCCCGTCGACCGTCTTGAACGCCTCGCCGAGCCGTTTCCGCGCCTCGCGGTTGAGCTGGCCGATGGCGCCCCGAAGCTTGAGCACGGCCTGCTCGACGTCGGCCCGCTCGGCGTCGAGCTTGGCATGCTCGTCGGACAGCCGAGACAGCTCCTCGTCGGCGTTGAGGTTGACCCCGCCCAGCCGCTCGCGCTCGGCGCGGAGCTTCGTGAGCTGGCGCTCGACGTCGACGAGTGGCGGCAACGGGGCGCCGGCCTCGATGCAGGCGATCTGCAGGCAGGCGTCCGGCGCGCAGTCGAGCGCCTCCCGGATGCGCCGTCCCTGGTCGGCGCGCTTGGCCCGCGACGCCTCGAGCTGCGCTTCCGTGCGGGCCCGCGCCTCGCGAGCCTCGGCTACGCTGCCTTGCACCGCGCGCAGGGCCTGCTGCACGCGCCGGAGCGCCGCCTCCGCAGCTGCATGCCGCTCGGCCGCCTGCTGACGCTGGCGCTCGGCGAACTCCAGCTCGTCGGTCAGGTGCTGGCGCCGCTCGTCCAGGGCCTCCGGCATGTCGACGAGGGTGGCGAGCTCGTCGGCGAGCTCCTGGCCGCGCGCCTTCAACGCCTCGAGCTGGCGTCCGGCGTCGGCGGTACGCTGAAGCCAGCGGTCGCGCTCGCGGCGCACGGCCTCGACCCTCTCCGCACGCTGGCGGCGCTCGCGGGCGAGGGACTGGGCCGCGTCGCGTCGCTCGGCATGGGCGGCGCGTGCCGCCTGCGCGCGAGCCTCGGCGGCCGCTACACTTTCGTCGAGACCGTCGTCGGCATCGAGCATCTCGATGGCCGTCTCGGTCGCGAGAAGCTGCTCCTCGGCCTCGGCAATGCCATCGCTGATGCGCAGGCGTGACTCCTCGATGCCCGCGAGCCGCGATTCGGTTTCGCGCGCCTGCCTCTCGACCTGCGCGAGCCGATCGCGCGCCTCGTCCGCCTCGCGCTGGCGGTCCCGGCCGAGCTGGCGCAGACGGCGCGCCTCGCTCTCGCCCGCCGCCAGACGCTCGGCGGCGCGCACGGCCTCGCGCTCGCGCTGGTCGGCCTCGCGATCGAGCTGCGCCGCACGTGTCCTCAGCCCCGCCAGACGATTGCGCTCCGCGAGCCTCAAAGCGGCCGGCGAGGGCGCTTCGGATGCCGAGACGAAGCCGTCCCACCGCCACAGATCGCCTTCCCGCGAGACCAGGCGCTGACCGGGCATCAGGCGCGGCTGCAGCTCGCGGCCCCGCTCGCGTACGACGACGCCGATCTGGCGCAGCCGGCGCCGCAACTCCGGCGGGCCCTCGATATTGAGCGCCAGCGGCTCGGCACCGGCTGGAAGAGGCGGATCTCCCCCATCGTCCGCGACGAGCCGCCAGTGGATCGCCGCCGCCTCCTCGGCCGGGGCGTCCAGATCCTCGCCCAGCGCCGCGACCAGCGCCTGCTTGAGACCCGGGGCAACCGCCAACTGATCCAGCACGGGCGGCAGGTTCTTGCCGCCGAGCGGCCCCAATAGCTTCTCGAGCGTCGCGATCTCGGTGGCGAGACGGCTGGCCTCGAGCCGCGCCGTGACGCTCGCCTCCCGCATACCCGAGGCCGCGGCGGCGAGCGAGGGCAACTGCTCCTCCGCCGCGAGCGTCGCCGCCTCCAGCTCCTGCAGCTCCGCCACGAGCCGCTGCGCCTCGCCGGTCAACGCCGCGTGGCGTGCCGCATCAGGCGCACGCGCCATGGCCTCGCGGCGCTGCCCTTCGAGAACGTGCAGCTCGCGCTTGCCTTTCTCGACGGCAGCGAGACGCTCGGCCATCGTCCGCTCCAGGCTCTGGCGCCGTGCCCGAGCCTCGAACGCCCGTCGTGTCATGCTGGAAAGTGCGGCCTCGGCGGTGCGCAGGTCCGTCTCGGCGGCAGAAAGTGCTTCCTCGGCCTCACCCTCGCGATCCATGTCGGTGTCGGCGGCAGCGGCGAGATCGGCCGCCTCGTCGTCGAGGCGGGACATGGTCTCGGCCGCCTCGGCAGCGAGGCCATCCTCGCGGGCCATATCCTTCTCGTGCTGGACGAGGCGCGCCTCCAGCTCCTGGCGGCGGCGCTTCGCGCGCTCGATCTCGCGGTCGAAGTTGTCACGCTCGATGCGGATGCGAGCGACCGCCGCGCCCTTGGCAGCCTCGCCCTCGCGCAGCTCCGGCATCGCATCTGCGATCTCGCGCTCCTCGGCGAGCGCCGCTGCCTCGGCCTGGCTCGCCTCGCCAAGCCGCACGAGCGCATCGCGCAGCGCCGCCTCCCCTGCCTGCACCTCGGCTTCCGCCGCGGCCCAGCCGAGATGCAGCGCCAGGGCCTCGGCGCGTCGGATCTCGGTGGAAAGGTCACGGTAGCGCCGCGCCTGCCGCGCCTGCCGCTTCAGGCCCTCGACCTGCGAGTTGAGCCCGCCCAGCACGTCGGCGATACGTGCGAGGTTGTCCTCGGCGGCTTTCAGGCGCAGCTCGGCCTCGTGGCGTCGCGTGTGCAGCCCGGCGACCCCCGCGGCGTCCTCCAGGATACGTCGGCGCTGCTCGGGCTTGGCATTGACGATCTCGCCGATCTGGCCCTGCCGCACGAGGGCCGGCGAGCGTGCGCCGGTCGCGGCATCCTCGAACAGCACCTTCACGTCACGGGCGCGCACGTCGCGGCCGTTGATGCGGTAGGCCGAGCCCATGTCGCGCTCGATGCGGCGGCTGAGCTCGAGCACGTCGTTGTCGTTGAAGCCGGGCGGCGCTTTGCGCGCCGAGTTGTCGACGAACATCGTGACCTCGGCCCAGCTGCGCTGGGGCCGGGTGTTGGTTCCGGCGAAGATCACGTCCTCCATCGCCGAGGCGCGCATCGCCTTGTAGGAGGTCTCGCCCATCACCCAGCGAAGCGCCTCGAGCAGATTCGACTTGCCGCAGCCGTTGGGTCCGACGACCCCGGTCAGGCCCGGCTCGATCCACAGCTCCGTCGGCTCGACGAACGACTTGAAGCCGAGCAGCCGCAAACGGGTGATCTGCATGCTTCGGAACGACCTGCTGTTGCGCCTGCACCTCGGGCAGACCGTGGCGCGATTCCTGCGGCACTGCAAGCAGATGGGGCAGCCCTGTGGGCAGGCCGCGCCGCTGGTCGCCCAGCACTTTTCGAGACATGCCTGCGTGCGTGAAGAGTGACGCGGCGTACTTCTGCGCGACTGCTTACACAGCCGCTCGGAGTTGCGGCACCTGCGAGGTGTCCACTTGTCGCGCGGCGTGCCACAGATCGTAGGCCGCTTGCATCCGCAGCCAAGTTTCGGCAGACGTGCCGAAAGCAGCCGACAGCCGCACCGCCATCGCAGGCGTCACCGGCTGGCGCTCGCTCAGCAAATCATAAAGCGTCTGCCGTGAGATTCCGAGCGCGGCAGCAACGTCCTTCTTCTGCAGCCCCACGGCGGGCAGCACGACCTCGCGCAGCATCGCGCCGGGGTGCGTCGGACACCGGTCGGGCGACCGCTTCGGGTACTCTTTCACCATAGCCCGAACCTCTCAGTGATAGTCCTCCAGATCGACATCGGTCGCGTCTCCGTCCTGCCATCCAAACGTAACGCGCCAATTGCCCGTCACTTTGACCGCGTACCGACCCCGGTCGGTCCCTTTCAGTCCATGGAGCTCGAGCCCCGGCAGAGACAAGTCGCTCGGCTCGGTCGCGGCGTCGAGCAGATCGAGGATCATGGAGATCCTCGGCAGCCACTCGGGGGCGATCTTGCTCCCATCGTTCTTTTCCCAGTATCGCCGCAAAGCGCGGCTCTTGAACGATCTGATCATGGGACAAAACCCTTTAGTCGCGCGCATGGCGCAGAGGTTGCCCTCTAGAATCGTTCGTGACTTCGTGTAGCTCAACACTGGACGCGACGTCAACCACCACCTTACGACAGCGCGTGATGTACCGCGGCGACGCCTCCTGCGTGCGGCGCTTGCATCGATGTCACAATGGCCCACTATTGGACCATGGCCCCGCTGCCTACCGGGGCTGTCCCGGCCTGGGCAGCGGACAAGCGCCTGCAGCCGCATCACCGCGAGCGACCTCGGCGAGCGTCTCGGCGTCGACCTCGGTCCGGAAGGTGGCGTGGAAGCGGTTGACCATGTTGCTGAGGCCGACCGTCAGGCAAATGTCGATGATCTGCTCCTTGGTGAAATGCGCGGCGAGCGCGCCATAGGTGGCGTCGTCGATTGGGTCCAGCCGCGTCGATTTCTGGGCGTAGGCGACGATGGCCGCCTCCGCCGGCTCGTAGACGCCCGCCGGCAGCGGATCGTCCAGCAGATGTGCGATCTTGTCTTCAGAAAGTCCCAGGCTCCGACCGAGCGCTATGTGCGTCGGTATTCAATAGAAGCAGTCGTTGACCGCCGTCGCCGTCAGATAGGCCAGCTCGGCGTGCTGCGGGGCGAGGCTGGACCCGGACCTGTAGACGGCATTGGCGAACGCCGTGAACGCCGCGAGCGCCGCCGGCCGGTTCGCCAGCGCCCGGTAGATGTTCACGAGCTTGCCGCGGGCCTGCTTGGCCTCGAGCAGGCGGGCCCGCGCGTCGGCCGGGGCCGCAGGATCATTTTCGTCGACGAGCGGGATGCGGGCCATTCGTATCTCCATGAAACGCGATGCAAAGCCGTCGATCCGGCCGGACGGCCGAACCGTGCCTCACCTCAACTCCGTTTTCCCCCCAGAGCCGCGTCCAGCATCGGCCGAAGCTCGTTCATCCCGACCACCGTCTTCACCAGCCTGTCGCCGACGAAGAAGTTGGGTGTGCCGATGACACCGAGCTCGCGGCCACGGTCCTTGATGCGCTTCAGGCTATCGACCAGCGCCTGGTCCTTGACGCAGGCGTCGAAGCGGTCGCGGGTGAGGCCCACCTGCGCGGCGACCTTCAGGATCGCCTCTGGCCGAACCTCCTGCGAGACCCATGCCGACTGCTGCTGCAGGAACTTCTGGTAGAGCGTCAGATACTGCTCCATGGGCGCGCACCGGAGCGCGATGGTCGCGTTCCCGCTCGTCTTGCCGATCGGGAACTCGCGAATGATCAGGCGCACCTTGCCGCTATCGATGTACTCGCGCTTGAGCGTCGGGAACGTCTCCGCCATGAAGCGGCGGCAGTACTGGCAGGTCAGCGACATGTACTTGACGAGCACAACCGGCGCGTCGGCCCGGCCCAGCGAGAACTCGGGCAGCGCCCCGGGCTTCAGCACATCGGCCAGCGTCGGCTTGGCGATCACCTCGCGCAGCGGCCGGTCGGTCGAGCCTTCCGGCGCGAACGGGTTGAACGGCTGATTGGCGCTCTCGGTGGAGTAGCCGTAGGCCGACTTGTCGGCGGTTGCCGC
>JBFWQN010000237.1:0-7965 GCA_050249405.1 Hyphomicrobiaceae bacterium
CCAGGCGATGTACAGCTCGTTGTCCGGCCGGAAGGTTGTGATCACCATCCAGTAGAACGGGAACAGCAGGAAGATGAGGAACACTGCGAGGGGCAAGCGAAAGAACACCCACCGCCGCCAGATGCCACCTTCGATCATGTCAAAACTCTCCGGATGGCATCAGCGCGTCTCGACGCGGCGAATGTAGATGAGCTGCACGATCACGATCGCGAACAGGATCGGGAACATGGCGAGCGAGATGGCGGCGCCCTGGCTCAGGAGGCCCGTGCCGACGCCGAGCTGATAGGCGTAGGTCGCGAACAGATGCGTGGCGTTGGCAGGGCCTCCGCCCGTCATCACGTAGACGATCTGGAAGTCGGCGAAGGTCTGGATCACGGAGAACAGCACCACCACCATCGTCACCGGCAGCAGCAGCGGCCAGGTGATGTGCACGAAGCGCTGCCAGGGCTTCGCGCCATCGCTGGCCGCGGCCTCGTTGAGATCCGGGCTGATCGTCTGCAATCCGGCGAGCAGCGAGATGGCGAAGAAGGGCACGCCGCGCCAGATGTTGACGATGATGATCGACCACATGGCGAGATCGGCGTCGCCGAGCCAGTTCAGCCCGCCGTACCGCGTGATCATGCCCATCTTGAAGAGCATCCAGTTGAGCACGCTGAAGGTCGGGTCGAACATCCACTTCCAGGCGAACGTCGACAGCACCGTCGGAATGATGAACGGCAGCAGGACGAAGGCGCGCGTGAACGCCTTGAACTTGAACTCGCGGTTCAACAGCAACGCCAGCCACAGCCCGAGGGCCAGCTTGAAGATCGTCGTGATGAACGTGTACCAGCACGTATTCCAGACGACGAGCTTGAAGATCGGATCGGAAAGCAGCCGATCGAAATTGGCGAAGCCCACGAACTCGCCCGGAATGCCGACGCGCGTATCCGACACCGACAGCAGGATGCCACGCGCGAATGGGTAGGCGATGAACAGGCCGAGCAGCACGACGGTCGGCAGCAGAAGAACGACCGCGAGCCAGCGCTCGTCCTCCAGCGGCCGCCATTTCGGTCGCGGCGCATTGGCTCCGCCGCTCGCCATCTCGCGGCTTGCTGTCACTGCCATCCGGGTTTCCTCGGCGGGCCGCGGCAGATGCGCGGCGCTCTCGATCGTGCGGGTTTGGTCGGCGGGCCGCAGGCGGGGCGAGATGGACCTTGGCTCGCGCCGCCGCTGCGGGGAGTAGGGCAGACGGCCGCCCGGCGACAGGCACGCAGGCGTATGCCTGATCGTGCCTTCGCTCGCGGCGGCTATCGAGACGTCAATCGTAGATTTTCTTCAGCTCCGCCTCTGCGGCCTTCACGGCATCCTCGGCGCTCTGGCCCTTGATCGACGACGCGAACATGTTGACGATCAGGTACTTCGAGAGAACCTCGGCGGCCTTGGCGTTGGGCGGCCCTGCGCGTCCCGGCGTGGCACCGAGCTTGCCGGCCACCGCATAGGGCTTCATCACCGGGTCCTTGTCCCACATGGGATGCGTCTCCCAGGACTTGGTGCCCGGCGTGTCGAAGCCTTGCCCGGTGGTGAACCACTGCTCGTAGTTCTCCTTCTTGTGCAGGAACCGGAGGAGATCCTTCGCCGCCTTCTGGTTCTTCGAGTAGCTCGGCATCACGTGCGACTGGAAGGTGTGGAAGGCGAATTTGCCTTTCGGGCCCGCCGGCAACTCGCCGTGCAGGATGTCGTCCGCGAGCTCCCCGCCCTTGTCGGTCTTGTATTTGCCCTTCTCGCGGCGGGCGAGCAGGTAGATCGAGGCGCCGTTCAGCGTCGAGGAGATCGTGCTCGCGAGGAAAGCGCGGTTGTTCGAGGCGTCGTCCCAGGCGAGGCCGCCCTCGTCGAAGCTGTCCTTCCACATGGCCGTCATGAACTTGACCGCGTCGACGGTCTCCTTGGAGTTGATGACGACCTTGCCCTTGTCGTCCACCTCCATGCCGCCATACGACCACATCAGCGGGTAGGCGAACGTCGGCGGGTCGCCGAACGACTGGCCGAGTGCCTGGCCGAGGGGCGTGCCGTTGGCCTTCAGCTTCTTGCCGACGGCGCGGTACTCGTCCCACGTCTCCGGGAACTTGTTGGCTCCGACATCGGCGAACCAGGACTTGCGATAGGCATTGAGCGCGCCGACGATGGCCATAGGCATCGCCACCCACTTGCCCCCTACCGTGCAGTTGCCCTCGGAGATGCCGTAGTAGCCGCCCTGCTCCTTGCCGACCTCGGCGGCAACGTCGGAAAGATCGACGAGGCTGTTGGCGTAGAGGTGCGGATGGTTGTTGAAGAGCATGATCAGATCGGGGCCTGCGCCCGACTGGATGCCCGACGTGATGCGCGGCTGCAGGTCGTTGCCGTTCACCGTCTCGAAGTTGATCTTGATGCCGAGCGCCTTCTCGGCCTCCGGCGCCAGCTTCTCGCGGATGAGCTTGTCGCAGGTCGGAACGAAGTCGTTCCAGCGCAGCCAGTGCACGGTCGTCGTCTGTGCAATGGCTGGCGCCCGGCCCGTTGCCAGGATGCCCGCCATGCCGCCGGTCGTCGCAGCCGCCGCGCCCGCGGCCGTGGTGCCGAGAAAGCGTCTTCTGGTCAGCTTCGTCATTGGATCTCCTCCCTGGAGAATACAGCCACTGCTGCTTGATCGTTTGTCCCGGACATTACGCGCCCCGCGTTCCATCGCCAAGGCGCGTTTTTCGTAAAAATCCAGGCGCCGCCTGCTGTTCCGAGCCGGCGGCGCATGCGTGTGCGAGCTCAGTTCGTCTCGCTGTGCAGCACCTCGCCGAACAACTCGAACCCCTCGCCTTTGACGCGGGCGAGCTGCACTGCCTCGATCGGATAGAAGTCCGTCGCGCTCGTGTTGATCTTGATGCCGGGCAGCAGCATCGGCGGCACGAAATCCTTGAGGCTCGCGGCCTGCTTCATGATGTTGGCGCGGGTGAGGTCGTCACCGCACATCTGAAGCACTTTCACGAGGGTGGCCGGAACCGAGTAGCCGGTGACGTGCGCGCTGTCGGCGAGGTTGCCGTTGGGCATGTACTTCGCCATGAACTCGCGCCACTCCTTCACGTCGGGCGAATCCTTCCACTGCGGATCGTTGGGGTCCTTCTGGTAGAGAGCCAGGATGATGCCCTGCGAAGCCTCGATGCCGGCCGGCTTGAACACGGTCGCGAACGACGACGACACGTTGTTGAGGTAGTGCGTCGGCTTCCAGCCGATCTCGGCGGCCTTCTTGATGGATTGGGCCGCGAATTTCGGCGTCGTGATGTTGAAGAGCACGTTGGCGCCCGAATCCTTGAGCGCGATCATCTGGCTGTCGACGGTCGGGTCCGTCACCTCGTAGGTCACGCGGAGCACGACCTTCTTCTCGTTCTCCTTGCCGAGGCCGCGCATGAAGCCGTTGTAGTAATCCTTCCCGTAGTCGTCGTTCTGCATCAGGATCCCGATTTTCGGGTCCTTGACGTTCTTCAGGATGTGCTTGGCATAGATCGACGCCTCGGTGGCGTAGTCGGGCTGCCAGCCCATCGTCCACGGGAAGTGCTTCGGATCACCCCACTTGGATGCGCCGGTCGCCAGGAAGAGGTGCGGCACCTTCTTGGCGTTCATGTACTTGTGGATCGCCGAGTTGGTCGGCGTGCCGAGCGTGTGGAAGAGGAGCAGGACCTGATCCTCCTCCACCAGCTTTCTCACCATCTCCACCGTCTTGGGAGGCGAGTACCCGTCGTCATAGGTGATGAAATTGATTTTGCGGCCGTTGATGCCGCCTTTGTCGTTGATCATCTTGAAGTAGGCGGCGTCCGTGCGGCCGATGTTGCCATAGGCCGAGGCGTTGCCCGAATAGGGGTTGGTGTTTCCGATCTTGATTTCGGAGTCGGAGGCGCCGACGTCGTACTTCTTCTGCGCGAGGGCTGGCGTCGCCAAGGCGAGGGTCGCAGCCATCGAGGCGCCGATGGCGCACCGTCTGGTGATGTTGATCATGGTCGTTTCTTCCTCCTCCTGTTGAACGATTGTTGTCCCCCCTCCCAGGCTTATCCCGATGTTCGGCCGGCGCGCCGGGAGACGAGCCGCCAGAGCGAGGCGACGCCGCCGGCGATGCCGTTCGGCATCAGGTAGATGAGGGCGATCAGCATGATCCCGTAGAATGTCCAGGGCTCGAGCTCGATCGGCAGGTGCACGTTCTGGGCAACGAAACGGGTAATGGCATCGGCGTATTTTTCGATGACCTGCACGAAGATGCCGCCGAGCACCGCACCGGGAAGGCTGGCGATGCCTCCGACCACGGCGCCGACGAGCAGCGAGATCGAGAGCTCGAGCCGGAAGCTGTCGGGCGCCACGAACTCGAAGATGATGGCGTGGAGCGCGCCGGCGACGCCCGTGAAGAGCGCCGAGATGCCGAATGTGATGGTCTTCACCCGGGCATTGTCGATGCCCATCGTCTCGGCCGCCATGCCGTGGTCGCGAATGGCCATCATGGCCCGGCCCATGCGGCTGTCGAGCAGATTGCCGGCCAGCCAGAACATGACGCACGCCACCGCCAGCACGACGAGATACATCCACTGGTCCGGGGAAAGGGGCAGGCCGAACGGCGCGTCGGGCTTCACCAGGTTGATTCCTTGCACGCCCCCCGTCAGGTCCTCGAGATGCCTGTACTTGAGCATCTGCGGCACGGCGATCGCGAGCGCCAGCGTCGCCAGGGCCAGGTAGTGGCCTTCGAGCTTCAACGCGGGGAAGCCGAACATGTAGCCGATCACGAAGCAGACGAGTGCCGCGGCCGGAAGCGTCGCCCAATAGGGGAGGCCGTAGCGGTCGATCAGGATCGCGGCCGTGTAGGCGCCGACCGCGAAGAATGCGCCATGGCCGAGGCTGATCTGGCCGTTGAAGCCGGTGAGCAGATTGAGCCCGAGCACCGCGATCGAGAACACCATCATCAGCGAGAGCTGCAGGTAGGTGTAGCTCGAGACGAGCCCCGTCATCTTGGTGAGGACGGGCAGCAGTGCGAGCAGCATCACCAGCAAGACGGCCCACGGGCTCACCGAGCTGCGCCGCTTGCCACCGGCCGTTCCGAGTGCCGGAGCTTCTTCGAGCGTCGTTGCCATGTCACACCCGCTTGACCGTGACGCGCCCGAACAGCCCGCTGGGCTTCAGGGTCAGCACCGTGATGAGAATGACCAGCGCGACGATCAGCTTCTCGCCGTTGCCGACGATGTAGAGACCCGTCGTGCGCTCGGTCAGGTTGCCGAGATAGGCGACGAGGTTCTCCAGCACGCCGACGATGAAGCCGCCCGCGACCGCGCCCCCCGGATTGCCGATGCCGCCGACCAGGGCCCCGGCGAAGCCATAGAGCAGGATGCCGGCCATCATGTTCGGCTCGAGGTAGACGACGGGAGCGACCATGGCGCCGGCGACCGCGCCGATGGACGCCGCGAGGCCCCAGCCGAGCGCCAGCATCCAGTCGACCGGCACGCCGGCGAGGCGGGCGGAGACGGGATTCTGCGCGGCGGCGCGCATGGCGAGCCCGAGTGAGGTGAACCGGAAGAAGATGAAGAGAATGCCGAGGAGGACCAGGGTCACCAGGATCATGCCGAGCTGGTGGGGGCCGATGATGCCCGAGCCTGCGAACTTGAGATCGGGAAACGGCGACGGGAACGGCTTGATGGTGTGCGTCCAGATCGCGCCGGCCATCGAATGGAAGATCGCGAGCAGGCCGATGAAGACGACGACTACCGACAGGATCGGCGCGTTGTGCAATGGGCGGAGCAGGATGCGCTCGATCAGAAGCCCGCCGATGAAGGAGATCAGCACCGCGAGCAGCAGCGACGGCCAGAAGCCGATGCCGGTCTGCATGAAGGCCCAGGCGATGTAGGTCGAGAACATCGCCATCTCGCCCTGGGCGAAGTTCAGATGGTCGGTCGCCGTGTAGATCATGACCAGGGCGAGCGCCACGAGCGCATAGATCGCCCCGTTGGCGAGGCCCGCGGCCACCTGCTGGAAGAGCTGCTCCATCCTTTGCCGCGTCTCCTCAGTAGCCGAGATACGATTTGCGGATCTGCTCGTCGCTCTTCACGGTCGCCGCATCGCCGGACATGACGATGCGCCCCGTCTCGAGCACGTAGGCGCGGTCGGCGAGGTCGAGCGCGAGGGCCGCGTTCTGCTCGACGAGCAGCATCGACACCTTCGCCTCCTCGTTGATGCGGCGCATGATGCGGAAGATCTCCTGCACGACCAGCGGCGCCAGGCCGAACGAAGGCTCGTCGAGCAGCATGAGGCGGGGACGCAGCATCAGCGCCCGGCTGATGGCCAGCATCTGCTGCTCGCCGCCCGACAGCGTGCCCGCCTGCTGGTCGATGCGCTCCGCGAGGCGCGGGAAGTAGGTGAGCACCATCTCGCGATCCCGCTGGACCTCGGGACCGGACCCGCGCGTGTAGGCGGCGATGCGCAGGTTCTCGTCGACGGAGAGCGTCGTGAACGTCCCCCGCCCCTCGGGCACATGCGCGACACCGAGCTTGACGATGCGCTCGGTCGCGAGATTGGTGATGGCACGGCCGTCGAGTAGAACCTCGCCGCTGGTACGCACCATGTTGCAGATGGCGCGGAGCGTCGTCGTCTTGCCGGCACCATTGGCACCGAGAAGCGTGGTGATGCCGCCGGTCTCGAGCCCGAACGAGATGCCGTGCAGCGCCTCCGACTGGCCGTAGTAGGCGGACAGGTCCTTCACCTCGAGCAGATGCGCCATGCCTCAGGCCTCCCCGGTGCCGAGATACGCACGGATCACCTCGGGGTCGCGCTGCACCTCGACCGGCGTGCCTTCGGCGATCTTCTTGCCGAAGTTGATGACGACCACCTTGTCCGACACCGACATGACGAGGCTCATGTGGTGCTCGACCAAGAGCACCGTGACCTTCTGCACGTCGCGCACGCGCCGGATCTGCGTCTCGAGCGTGCCGATCTCCTCGTGATTGAGGCCGGCCGCGGGCTCGTCCAGGAGGAGCAGCTTCGGCGACGAGCCGAGGGCCCGCGCCAGCTCGACCCGCTTTCGGATCGGAAAGGGCAGCGGCCCGGCCGGCATGTGCGCGTAGGCCTCGAGGTCCATGAAGGCGATCAGCGCGCGCGCTCGCTCGGTGATCCTGCGCTCCTCGTCGGCCGTGCCCGGAATGCGCAGCGCCGAGGCGATGAACCCGGCGTGGCTCTGGCTGTGGCAGCCGACCTTCACGTTGTCGAGCACCGTAAGGCGATCGAACAGGGCGACGTTCTGGAACGTGCGGCCGAGCCCCAGCGTCGCGATGCGATGGCGCGGCTGAGCCAGGATCGACCGGCCCTCGAACTGGATGTCGCCGGAGGTGGGCACGTAGAGGCGCGACAGGCAATTGAAGAGCGTGGTCTTGCCGGCGCCGTTCGGGCCGATCAGGCCGGCGATCTGGCCGGGCGCGACATCGAATGTGATGCCATCGAGCGCCACGATGCCGCCGAAGCGCACCGTCACGTCACGCACCGAAAGCAGCGGGGTGGACTGAGATAAATGATATCTGTTCGGAGAAACGGGCTCCGTCATATGTCGTTTCACTCCCTGACCGGTTGCCCGGCCCCTTTGACATGAACCGGACATCAATCCGGCGCCGCGCAAGCTTCTCGAGGCTTGCTGTCCAGCAGATCGTTCCGCAGCGATGTTGTCTTTGATTTTCTCGATGCCGCGCTGCGATACTCTATTCTCCTGCAGGGCCTGCCACAAGGGTTGGGGAAGAGGAACAATAATGGTCGCTCCGTTGAAGCTTGCGGTGGGTGGTCTCGGGGCCATCGGCATGGCGGTCGCACGCAAGGTCGATGCCAGCGGTATTCCAGGCATCGTGCTCACGGCCGTCGCGGCCCGAGACGAGGCCCGGGCCAGGGAGCGTGTCGCCACGCTCTCCATGCGGCCGGCGCTCGTACCGCTGGCTGCGCTCGCAGATCACGCCG
>JBFWQN010000238.1:0-7947 GCA_050249405.1 Hyphomicrobiaceae bacterium
GCCGCGGGATTGGCGCGGCACCACTCAGAGGCGAGGCGTTTGCACCGAGAGATGGGCGTCGAGGTGAACGGCGAGCCTGTGCTGAGCGACAAGGCCAAGCTGTGCCTGGCCGACGTGAAAGACGGCGTGATCAGGCTGAGCCTCGGCGGATCGCGTCACGTGCTGCTCAAGCCCGCATGAAGGGCGGTCGGCGCCCGCCGCTCGCCATGCGCCGGCGAAGCTCATGTTGTCGTGCCTGCATTCGGCACGCAGCAGTCGGCACACAATAGCCCCCGACACCGCGCGAAGTAGGGGAGGAGGGTCCTCCCCTGGATCGAACTAAGCCGCGAGCTGTTGCCCCTTCACCATCCGCCCGGGCAGGACGCCCGTCGCCTCGCCGTTCCTGTACGTGACCCGGCCCGAGACGATGGTCGCGTCGTAGCCTTGCGCCTTCTGCAAAAGCCGCTTGCCGCCCGCCGGTAGATCGTAGGCCACATAGGGCCGGCCGAACGCGATGTGGTCATGGTCGATCACGTTCAGGTCCGCCTTCTTGCCGACCGCTATGACGCCGCGATCGAGAAGCCCGGCTGCCTGCGCCGTGTCGGATGAGAGCCTGCGCACGATCTCCTCGACCGGGAGCAGTCCACGCTCCTTGCCCCAATAGGAGAGCATCCAGGTCGGGAAGCCGGCATCGAGGATGAAGCCCACGTGTGCGCCGCCGTCCGAGAGTCCCATGATCGCATTCTTGTTCTGCAGCAGCGTCTCGGGCGCCGTCAGCTTGTAATCCGCGTAGTTGACGATCGGCGTGTAGATGAAGTTGCGGCCACCATCCTCGATGAGAACGTCGTAGGCGACCTCCGACGCCGCACGTCCCTCGCGCGCCGCCACGGCCTCGATCGAATTCTTTCCCTGCGGCAGATAGTTGGGCGGATTGCCGAAACGGAACATATGCGCGTAGCTGAGCCGTCGAATCAGCGGGAACGTCGAGCCGGCGATCGGATCCTCCGAGAGAATCCTGCGCCGCACGTCCGGGTCTTGCATCGCCTTCACGCGCTCGGAGAGCGGCAGGTGAGCGATCGACTTGTACGTCGGCGTACCCGAGAATGGGTTTTGGCTACCCTCCAGGCCGAGCAGGATGCCGATGGCCCGGGGTGGAAAGACCGGCCGTATCGATATCCCGTCCTTCACCGCCTGATCGGCATATCCCATCAGCTCACGCCAAACCTCGGAGCGTGCCTTCTCGTGCCGCTGCGTCAGCGAGAACACTGCGGGCCGGCCGCACGCCTCCACCACGCGCCGTAGCATGCCGAACTCCGATTTCGCATCCGGCTCGTTCCAGTCGGACACCATCTCGAGGAAGCCGGAGCCCGCGTCCTTCATTCCGAGCGCAATGCCCGTCAACTCCTCCTCGTTGGCGCGCAACGTCGGGGTATATTCCCCGGTGAGGCTCTTGTGGCTGATCGTTCGCGATGTCGAGACCCCGAACGCACCGTCGCGCATGGCGTCGGCCGCGATCTTGCGCATAGCGGCGATGTCGGCGGGCGTCGCCTTCTCGTGGCGGATAGCCCGGTCGCCCATCACGTAGACGCGCATCGCGGCGTGCGGCAGCAGCGCGCAGAGGTCGATGTCGCGCTGGCGCCTGTCGAGCACGTCGAAATACTCGGCGAACGTCTCCCATTGCCATTTGAGGCCCTCGTGCATCACGGGCCCCGGAATGTCCTCCACGCCCTCCATCAGCTCGACGAGCTTCTCCCGGTCGGCTGGCTTGCACGGCGCGAAGCCGACCCCACAATTGCCCATCACCGCGGTCGTGACGCCGTGCCAGGCGGACGGCGCCGTGTGCGCGTCCCATACCGCCTGCCCGTCATAGTGAGTATGGATGTCGACGAAGCCGGGCGTCACGATGCGCCCCTTGGCGTCGATCTCCTCGAGCCCCCTCGCCAGTCCTTTGCCCACCGCGCTGATGCGCCCGTTGTCGATTGCGACGTCGGTCTCGCGACCCGCCGCCCCTGTTCCGTCGATGACGGTTCCGCCGCGAACGACGAGATCGTGTGTGTGCGCCATGGCTGCCTCCGGGCTCGCGCTCCTCGCGGACGGACTGCCGCCGTCCTCCCACGAGGATGTTCTTTCGCAAGCCGCGAGGCAAGACGCTCAGCTTTTGGCGGACCCCGGCTCCGCCATGCGCCGGTGCTGCTCGGCGTGTGTCTCGGCCGGCATCTCGTTCGCGATCGCCGATTACAGCTTGCTCTGCCGGCCGGTGCGAGGTCGCCGCCTGCACCATCCATCATGGCCTTGAGCCCGGTTGCCGCGACGGTCGCCGGATCGGCCTTTTCCGCGGCACCGAGTTTCGTATCCACCGGAGAGCGCTCGCCCGAGATCAGGTGAGCATCAGCTCCTGATAGCCCTTCTCGGCAACCTCGTCCGCGATGCGGGCATACTTCACGGCGCTGCCCGCGTAGCTCAACACCCTGAGCACGTCGCGCCCTTCGACGTTGCGATTGACGCCCGTCTGCCACGAGTTGATTTTGCTCGAAAGCAGGACCGAGGCGACTTTCTCGACATGTGTCGCCCATTTCTCGACAGCGTCGCTTCGGGTCTCCACACGCCTGTAGCCGTGCTTGCGCATGGTGCGCACGAGCCCGGTGGTCCAATCGACGATCTGCTCGATGTTGCGCGGAATGTTGCCGCGTGCCGTATGCGGCCCGAGCACCATCAGCATGTTGGGATAGCCTTCAGCCAGCACGCCGAGAAACGTGCGCGGCCTGCCTTTCCAGTCGTCCCTGAGCCGCCGTCCCCCCGCGCCACGGATGTCGATGCGATCATAGGGACCGGTCACGCCGTCGAAGCCGGTCGCATAGATGATGACGTCGAGCACGTGCTCCTGGTCGATCGTCTTGATGCCTTTTGCCGTAATGCGCTCGATCGGGGTCTCGTTGATGTCCACGAGCCGGACGTTCGGCTGGTTGTAGACCTCGAAATAGCCGCTCTCGAGGGGCAGCCGTCGCGTACCGAACCCGTGATTCTTCGGAATCAGCTTATCGGCGGTTTTCGGGTCTTTCACGCGCTCGCGGATCTTCCTCGCGGCAAACGCGCTCATCAGCGCATTCGCCCTCTCGTCGACCAGCACGTCGCTGAAATTGCCCATCCAGATGCCGAAGCCGGGCTCCGCATAGAGCTTCTCCCAGAATGCCTCCCGCTCCTCGGCGGATACCTCCAGCGCCTTGCGCGGATCGGGCGTGTGAATGAAGCAGCTCACCGTTTGCCGGCAGCGCGCATAGATGTCTGGAAAGCTCGCCTTGATGCGCTGCTGCTCCTCGTCGGTGATACGACTGTTATGCAACGGCGCAGCCCAGTTCGGCGTCCTCTGGAAGACAGTGAGATGCCCGACATCGCTGGCGATGGTCTGGATCACCTGGATGGCCGTGGCGCCGGTCCCGATGATGCCGACCCTCTTGCCTCTCAGATCCACGCCGCTCTTTGGCCAGCGCGCCGTGTGATATGCCGTGCCCTCATAGCTGTCGCGACCCGGAATGTTGGGCAGCGTGAAGGCCGAAAGCGGTCCGAGCGCCGTAATGAGCAGTGGAGCCACCGCGCTTTCGCCGCTTTCGAGCGTGACGGTCCAGGTGTCGCTCGTGTCATCGTAATGAGCACTCGATACGCGCGCGTTGAAACGAACATCCCGGCGAAAATCGAATTTGTCGGCAACGAAATTCAAGTAGCGGAGCGTATCGGGCTGAGCTGCAAAGTGCTCGGGCCAGCTCCACTCCTGAAGAACCTCATCGGAGAACGAGTACCCGTAGGACCAGCTTTCGGAATCGAAGCGCGCCCCGGGATAGCGGTTCCAGTACCACGTGCCGCCGATGTCGGAGCCGGCCTCGAAAACCCGGACCTTCATGCCAAGCTCGCGCAGCCGGTGCAGCTGATACATGCCGGACATGCCGGCGCCGATGATGATGGCGTCGAACGAAGGGGCAGCCCTCGCGCTGACGCTGGTCGCTGCAACGTCGGTACCGGCCATTCTCACAGTTCCCCATGGCATCACGCTTCACCACTTCGAGCATCTTGCTCGCTGCGGCCATGGTGCCATGTGCCCTGTGTCGTGAACAATGGGGCGGGAACGGTGTGCGACGGCAAGGCCTGGACGGCCTCACGCAAGGCAAGCCACGATCTCGGCGTCTGTCGGGAAACGGTCGGTCGCGAGCTTGGAGTAGCGCAGTCGCCCATCCACGCGCAGCTCGAAAGCCCCACCTCCCGACCTCTTGAGCACGACGTCTGCCGTGGGGCACTCGCCGAGTATCAGTTTCCGCGCCTCACGGGCGCGCGGCTCGTAGTTTCATTGCCCGCAATACTCGATTTCGACCTTCATGCATTGTTCCTTTCGCAACCGGCTTCGAGCCGGAATAGGTGCATCATAAGCTGGAATTCAGTCGCAAGTGCTGACGGCGGCTGATAGAAAGGACATTTATCGTCTTGCGCGCGCCGTCGCGCTCGACCTCGATGGCCACGACGACACCGGCGCCGCCTTGCGCCCACAACGCACGATAAAGCTCACCGAGGGACTTCGGCCGCTCCTCTCCCAGCCCGACGATTCGGTCGCCGGCCTTCAATCCCGCCTCTTCGGCCGGCCCTTTCTCGGCGACCTTCCTGACCACAAGGCCGTCAGCTGTCTGGTCGGTGGTAAGACCGAGCCACGGCTTCTCTGGCCCTGCGGCACGGCCGGTCGCGATCAGATCGGCCAGGATCGGCGTCAGCAGGTCGATCGGCACGAACATGTTTCCGGGAGGTCCGGCTCCAACGCCCGACGCGTCACCCACGACCAGCGATCCGATGCCGACGAGCTTGCCTTCCCGATCGATGAGCGCTGCCCCGCTCCAGTCGGGATAGGGCGGCGTCGTGAAAATGGCGCTATCGAGGAGATACTCCCAGTAGCCGGCGAACTCTCGGCGCGCGGCGATGCTGGCAGGTCCCACGCGGTCCACCCCGCCGGCAATGGCAACCAGCGCCCGGTCGCCAGCCTGGACAGACGCGGAACGCCCGAGCGGCACGGGCCGCACGTCAAGAGGCAGTGTGGCTTTCAACAGACCGAAGCCCGTGTCGTGATCGTAGCCGACGATCTCGGCCGGCACGGTCCGCCCGCTGTTGAGCACGATCTCGCCGGCATGCGCCTCGACCATGAGATAGCCGATCGTCAGCACGAGACCATTGGAGTCGATGACGATACCCGTACCCGAGCGCTCCGCGCCGAGCGTCCCGATGGTCCGTCCGTCCGGATTGATGAGGGCCTTGATGCGCACGACGCCGGAGACCAGCTCCTCCATCGGCGTGGCGGCTACCGCCCGCGGGAAGGGCGCCACGGCCGCGACTGCGAGCCACCCCGCGGCGAGCCCGACTGTCCATAGCCCGAGCAGCCCATATCTCATGTCTTGACGCCTTTTCGAGCCGGCACGACTGGCTTTTCGTTGCGAGCCACGCACTTTGCCACGGACGCGGCAGCTGTGCCGCCGCTCGCACGAATTTGACCTCGCAACACTCTTGGATATGGTCCCTCGAGGCCCCGCGTGCGAGAGGAACGGATCGATGCAGGCTCTGGCTTTGATCGAGCAAGCCCAGTCGGGCGCGGCACTCGCCAATCTCGCACGTACGTTCGGCATCACCGAGGATCAGGCTCGCAAGGTTGCCGAGAAAGCTCTGCCGGAGATGGCCTTTGCCATCGAGCGCAACACGCTGTCCCGTGCCGGGCTCGCCGACCTCGTGAGTGCACTCGGCGATGGGCATCACGAGCGCGTGCTCGAGGCGCCTGCCGTCTGGTCCGACCCTCGCATTGCCGCCGACGGCGAGGCCATTCTTCGTCACCTCCTCGGCTCGGAGGCAAAGGCGAATGCGCTGGCGAGCAGGACGGCACAGGCCGCCGGTCTGGGAGACGGCCTGGTTCGCATGCTCCTGCCGATCCTCGCGCAGATGCTGATGGGGGCCATCGCGCGCTACGCAAAAGGCGGCCTCGGTGACATTCTATCGAGACTACCGATACCGGGAGGCGGCGCCCGGCCACCCAATCCCCAGGGCGACGTGCCCCGAAGTGACATCCCCGAGCGGGATCGCAGGGGCGGTTTCGATACCGGCGGCGCAATGGGAGACGGACGCGGCTTTGAGCTGCCCCGCTCGGATATGCCCGCGGGCGGATATCCCATGCCACCTATTCCTGGATCGGCGGGGGATGGAGGTGCAACGCCGAGCCCCTCATCGGCGTCCCGACCCCGGCCGGGCGGATCGGGGCTGCCCTGGCCGACGGGAAGAGACAAGCCGGCGTCACGCCCTGCCGATGGACGCGGCTTCGATCTCCCTCGAGCGGACGGTGCGCCGCCCGGCGGCTTCCCCATGCCGCCGATGCCGCCGTCGCCTGACGGCGACACGCGACAGAACCCGCGCGCTGGCGGCCGTGGCGATACAAGCGAGCCGTTTCCTCTGCCCGGGCCCGGCGAGCGCGACAATCCTTACGGCGACCTGTCGGATATTCTCAGGCGGCGTGGCGCCGGAACGTCGGGACCATCGGCCGATTCGGGCCTCTGGTCTCTCGTCAGAAGCATCCTGGGCGGCGCGCTCGGTTTCGGCGGTCGCGGCATTTTCGGTTGGCTTGTCCAGCTCATCGTGATGCGCTGGGGCTGGCGGCTGCTGCAGCGCATCCTGCTCGGGCGGCGTTAGACAGCTCTCTTCCGCAAGGCATCAGCGCCGACAGGCCCGTGCCTGCACACTGCAGCCCCACGATCCTCCGGATTGCTCGCATTTGATGCCGCGGCCTTCGGCGAGCCGGAAGCTGCCCCAGGCGGCTCCGTATTCCCAGCCCGTAAAGCTTTCCCAGGATTTGATGGCCTCGTTCTGGGCGTCCTTCCGGGACTTCGCACCGCTGCTGTTGCCGAAGTGAAAGTGGTCGCTGAAGCAGAGCTTGTTGCCGTGGCGCACTTTGTCGTGCAACCCCTCGAGCCCTTGAGCCGACACCGTCGCCGCGCCCGCAGCGACGAGTACCGCTGCCATTGCCGCCTTAACTACGCGCCCGATCGTCATCGACCTCTCCCGTCCCAAACCAAGATTTCGGCTCGAATCGGAGATGCCTGATTTGCATGCCCGCAGCCTAGGGCGCGCCGTGCCGCAGATGTGCGAATTCCGCCGACCATTGCGCGCCGGCACCAGCGTCGCGCCAATGTTGATGGCAAAACTAACGCCGTCGCTCAGGTGCCCGTGACGAGCCGCGCCAAGGCGTTGCGCATCGGCGTGGGAATGGGCGTCGGCCGCTGGCTCGCCCGCTCGACGAACACGTGCACGAAATGCCCCTCGGCGCGCGCGATATCCTCACCAGCCGCGAACAGCCCGATCTCGTAGCGCACCGAGGAGGAGCCCAGCCGTCCGACCCGAAGCCCGCCGTCGATGATGTCCGGATATGCGAACGACCGGTAGTATCGGCAGAGGCTTTCGACGGCGAGTCCGATGACGGCACCTTGCCGAAAATCGAGCCTGCCTTCGTCGATGAGATATCGATTAATTAACGTGTCGAAATAGGAGTAGTAGTTCACGTTGTTGACGTGCCCGTAGACATCGTTGTCCATCCATCGCGTCGGAATCGCCATGAAATGGCGGTAGTCGGCTCGAGTGCCGGCCTTCGGGCGTTCGCTGCTCATTCGCTTCGGGCTTCTTCTCTATTCGTTCAATCGCTCTCGATCGCGATCTGCGCTCACGTTTTCGTGGCGATCACCTGGATCTCGAATAGGCACTCGGCGTCCGCCATCTTGCCTTCCACACAAGCACGAGCGGGAAGGTTGCTCGCGTCGATCCACTCCAGCCATGCCGTGTTCATGGCGTCACGCAATCGAATATCGGCGAGCCAGATCGTGCACCAGAGGATGCTCGATTTGGATGAGCCGCACATGCCGAGGAACTTGTCGAGATCGCGAAAAGCCTCCCGAGCCTGCCCCGCCA
>JBFWQN010000239.1:0-7897 GCA_050249405.1 Hyphomicrobiaceae bacterium
GTGGTCGGCCCTCACCTCGTACAGCCGATCGTTGCCTTCGAGCAGGATGATCGGCTTGTTGACCGCCGAGGCGAGCACGAGCTGCTCGGCCACCGAGAGATCCTTCGCCTCCTTGCCGAAGACGACCCGTGCGGTCATCTCGACGCCGTGCAGAGGCTGGCCGCCGGTGCGCTGGGCGAGCCAGAGATGGTTCGCGGCCCATTGGCGGAGCGGGGTGTCGTCGCCGCCCTTGGTCAATCCATAGTAGATGACGGGGGCGAGCCACCACTCGCCGAGCTTGCGCCGGAGCTTGCCGAGGCTCCCTTCGCTGCGGCTCGGCGGGGTCTTGTAGATGACGCGGGCGAGCTGCATCGGCAGGGTCGAGCCGCCGACCCCGATGGACGGCCGCTTCAGCGCCACCGAGCGGACGGCGCTGGTGTACGGGATTTTCAGGACGCCGATGAGGTCGATCCCGAACGGATTGAGCAGCCCGCCGATATAGCGGTCCTCGTGATGGGCCAGGCATTGCCAGTAATGCTCGGGCACCTCGCGGACGGGAATCGACTTGTGGTCAGGATTGGCGGTGTAGCCGCCGAGCTCGATGGTGGTGTCGGTCCAGTTGACGTCGCGCTGGCTGTCGAGGGGACCGTCGTATGTGCCGATGAAGCTGCCCTTGGCATCGTAGATGGCCGTCGCCAGCCAACGCTCGGCGTCGTAGGCGAGCTTGTCGCCCATGTAGCGGTGGCCAATGTAGCCTCGCACCGGCGCCACTGCGTAGACGAGCAGCACCGCGAAAAGAGCGTAGAGCAGGCCCGCCGTCACCAGATGGCGGAGCGGCCCGAGCCGCGGATTGAAGGCCACCGAGAGGAACAGGAACCGGCCCATCCGCCGCGGCAGGGCGATGGCCAGCTCGACCGTGTACGTAAAAAAGCGCAACAGCGCGATCATGGCCGGGTCCGGTTGCGGGACGTCCGGCAGGCGGACGGCCTGCCTCGCGCATCGTTCCCTCGGCCTAAACCGCGTTTATGGCGTCCTCGGGTCGCGATTGGGGCGCAAGCGAGCCGTGCCCGGCCCGCCAGTCCGGCGCGAACGCCCGGCCGATTTCACAGACCGGCTGTTCCTCCAACGCGCGGCCACCAGGACCGCTGTCACCGGAAATGCTTCGACAGCTTCAGGCCCTGCGCCTGATAATGGCTCTTGAGGCCGCTGCCGTAGAGGACCTCGGGCACCTCGGTCATGCGCTCGTAGACGAGGCGGCCGATCACCTGCCCGTCCTCGAGCACAAACGGAACGTTGTGGGAGCGCACCTCGAGCACGACGCGGGCCCCCGCCCCGCCTGCCGGCGCATGGCCGAATCCCGGGTCCATGAAACCCGCATAATGCACGCGGAACTCGCCGACCAGCGGGTTGAACGGCATCATCTCGGCGGCATGCGTCGGCGGCACGTGCACGGCTTCTTTCGAGGCGAGAATATAGAATTGGTCGGGATCGAGGATCAGCCGCCGCTGCGCGTTGGCGGAGATCGGCTCCCAATACTCGCCGATGGAGCATGAGCCTGGCTTGTCGACGTCGACAAGGCCGGTATGGCGCTTGGCGCGGTAGCCGACGAGGCCGTCGCCGCTGCCGGCAAGGTCGACGGACAGGGCGATGCCGCCGCGAATGTCCTCGACGCCGCCGGTAACGAGGTGCTGGGTCTGCTGCAGCGCCCGCAAGGCGCCGTCGTCCTCGACAGGGTCGCCGACGCGGAAGCGGAGCTGAGATAGATTGGAGCCGCGGCGGACGACGACAGGGAACGTCTGCGGGCAGATTTCGGCGTAGAGGCGGCCCCGATAGCCCGCCGGGATCGTGTCGAAGGCGTCGACCCGATCGGCGATGACGCGGGTGAAGACGTCGAGCCGGCCGGTGGAGCTCTTGGGATTGGCCGAGGCGGCGATCTCGTCCGGCAGCGCCAGACTTTCCAGAAGGGGGACCACGTAGACGCAACCCGTCTCGAGCATGGCGCCCTCGGTGAGGTCGAGGACGTGCAGCTGGAGCTCGCGAAGGCGTTGCTCGATGGTGGCGCGAGGTCCCGGCAGGAAGCTCGCCCGGACGCGCCAGGCGACGTCACCGAGGCGAAGGTCGATGCTCGCCGGCTGGATTTGGCCCTCGGCAATCGGCTCCTCGGGCAGGATCGCGCGGCTATCGACGAGACCACGTATCGACTGGGCCGGGAGGATGCCGGACGGTGACGGCGCGGTCATGCGCTGGGGCTCCCATGCTCGCCGGCGAGCGGTGCCGGCGGCCCGCGCGTACGGGCCTGCGCCCGTCTACCGCACGCCGCCATTGACGCCAACCTCGGTTTGCGGCTAATCCCCGGGCTCCGTGGTGATTTGGCCGGCCGGCTTGCAGCCACGTAAAACAACTCGCTAAAGAGGCCGCGCGCGTTCCCCGGACAATCGTCTCCTGGAGCCCGCCGGCGTCTGGCCTCGACGAGGCAGCCGGCGCGGTGATCGTTTGTACGGGCGTTTCCGCCCGGCCGAGGGACTTGCCATGACGACCGGACGCGACGACGAGCTCGAAGATCCCGACACCTGGTCGCCCGAGACGCGGCTCGTGCACGGTGGCACGATGCGCTCGCAGTTCGCCGAGACGTCGGAAGCGCTGTTCCTCACCCAGGGCTACGTCTACGACAGCGCGGAGCAGGCCGAGGAGCGCTTCAAGACCGAGAGCGGCGGCTTCATCTACTCGCGCTACGCCAACCCGACCGTCGCCATGCTCGAGGAGCGCATGCGGCTGCTGGAAGGGGCTGGGGCGGCTCGCGCAACGGCATCGGGCATGGCGGCCGTCTCGGCGGCGCTGATGTGCTTCCTCAAAGCCGGCGATCACGTGGTGGCGGCGAAGGCGCTGTTCGGCTCGTGCCTCTATGTGGTGCAGGACGTGCTGCCGCGCTTCGGTGTGGCCTGCACTCTCGTCGACGGCCGCGACCTCGGGGCCTGGCGGAAGGCGATGCAACCCAATACGCGCGCGGTGTTCTTCGAGACGCCGTCGAACCCCTGCCTCGACCTCGTCGATATCGAGGGCGTGTCGCGGATCGCGCACGATGCCGGCGCGCTGGTGGTCGTCGACAATGTGTTCGCGACGCCGATCCACCAGCGGCCACTGGCGCTCGGCGCCGACGTGGTCGTCTACTCGGCGACGAAGCATATCGACGGGCAGGGGCGCGTGCTCGGCGGCCTGGTGCTCGGCTCGGACAAATACATCGCCGAGAAATTCCATCCGTACTTCAAGCACACCGGCTCGGCGTTGAGCCCGTTCAACGCCTGGGTGATGCTGAAGAGCCTCGAGACGCTGCCGCTTCGCGTGCGCGCGCAGACCGAGGCCGCGGCGCGGATCGCCAATCATCTGGCCTCGTGCAAGGGAGCCGGCATCGCACGAGTGCTCTATCCGGGCCGTGCCGACCACCCACAGGCGGAGCTCGCCTGGCGGCAGATGAAGGCCGGATCGACGCTCGTCTCCTTCGAGCTCGACGGCGGCAAGGCCGCGGCCTTCCGCTTCCTCAACGCGCTGTCGATCATCCGCCTGTCGAACAACCTCGGCGACGCCAAGAGCCTGGTCACGCACCCGGCGACCACGACGCACCAACGCCTGAAGCCCGAGCTCAAGGCCGAGCTCGGCATCACGGACGGGCTGGTGCGGCTGTCGGTCGGGCTGGAGGCGCCCGAGGACCTGATGCGAGACCTCGACAAGGCGTTGGCGGCAGCGGTCGGATGAGCCGCAAGGCCGGGCTTGTTGCGCCATGCCGGCCCATGCGCCGCCGGGCCATTGACGCGCCTCAATGACCGACGTGGGCGCTGCGGGGCGGGATAGGATGGCGGCCCTGCGCCGTGACGCGCCCATTCCCACCTTGCGAGGCTTGTCATGCGGCTCATCGCCCATGCGACGGATTTCTCACCCGAGGGACTTCCAGCTTTTGCGCATGCCCTACGTCTTGCCGTGGCGTTCCGGTCGGGCCTGTATCTGCTGCACGTCCACGACCCGGATCGGCGCGAGGACTGGAGCGGATTTCCGCACGTCAGGGAGCAACTGGCGGCGTGGGGATTGCTGTCGGCCGGAGCGAGCGTCGACGACATCGCGGCTGAGCTCGGTGTGACGGTGCGCAAGATCGAGATCCGCCATCGCGAGGCGATCGGCGGCATCGTCAGGTTCCTGGCGGGGCATCCGCCGGATCTGCTGGTGCTGGCCACGCACGGGCTCACCGGCCTCTCGCGCTGGCTTTCGGGCTCGGTGTCGGGTGCGATCGCCACGGAGGCCCGGGTTCCGACGCTTTTTCTCGGGCCCTCGGCGCGCCCGTTCGTCGACGCCGGCACGGGAAGCCTGAGCCTCGCGGAGGTCGTCGTGCCCGTGGCCCGGGAGCCATCGCCGAGGCGGGCCCTGCGGGTGCTGGAGGGCATGCTCGCTCCGCTCGCCCCAAGCCTGCGCCTCGTGCATGTCGGAGAGACGGCGCCCTGGCTGCTCGACGAGAGGGGCGATCCCCGGCAGGTGGAGCTTCGACATGGGCCGGTGGTGGAGACCGTTCTCGATCTTGCGCGCGGCGCCGACCTCGTCGCCATGCCCACGGCTGGACACCATGGGTTTCTCGATGCGCTCCGCGGCAGCACGACCGAGCGCGTCGTGGCCGAGGCGCCGTGCCCCGTGCTGGCGCTGCCGGCCTAGGCACGCGCCGTTCGCCGGCTCGAGGGCGAGCGGCGGGCACGGAGAGATTGACCACGCGCGGCCTGCGCTTAGAGTAGCCGACCTTCCAGCCGAGAAAGCCGCCCCATGTACGAAGCCGTCACCAGCGCTATTCGGGTGCGCGTCACACCGCGGTTTCTCGATGAGCAGTCGACGCCCGACGAGAGCCGCTATTTCTGGGCCTACACGGTCGTGATCGTGAACGAGGGCACGGAGACGGTTCAGCTGAAGACCCGCCGCTGGCTCATCACCGACGCCAACGGACGGCAGGAGACCGTGCGCGGCCCGGGCGTGGTGGGCAAGACGCCGACCCTCGCGCCAGGCCAGCGCTTCGAGTACACGTCGGGTTGCCCGCTGACCACGCCGTCGGGCATCATGTCGGGCAGCTACCAGATGCAGCGCGCAGATGGGCGCATGATCGACGTGGCCATTCCGAGCTTCTCGCTCGACAGTCCCTACGCGCGGCGCAGCATCAACTGAACAGCCACCCGAGCAGGAACTCGCATGCCGGCCACGCCGAACTCGGTCCTCCTGGAGAGAACGAAGCAGATCCTGGCCGAGCTCGTCGCCTTCGACACGGTGAGCGAGAAGCCCAACCTGCCGATGGCGGAATGGGTGCGGGACTATCTCGCACGGCACGGCATCGAGAGCCGGCTGATGGCCGCCGACGATGGCATCCACGCCAACCTGTTCGCCACCATCGGCCCGGCGGACGTGGGCGGCGTGGGCCTTTCCGGTCACATGGACGTGGTGCCGGTGACCGGGCAGCCCTGGGACACCGACCCGTTTCGCATGACCGAGCGCGACGGCCGCCTCTACGGTCGCGGCACCTGCGACATGAAGGGCTACGTCGCCTGCGTGCTGGCGATGGTGCCGGAGATCAAGCGGCGCGAGGCCGAGCTCACGACACCCGTGCACGTCGTCCTCTCCTACGACGAGGAGGTCGGCTGCACGGGCGTGCAGCCGATGATCGAGACCTTCGGCGTCACGCTGCCGCGGCCGCGCCTCGTCATCGTCGGCGAGCCGACGAGCATGACCGTGGTCGACGCCCACAAGGGCGGCTCGCGCTTCATGACGGAGGTGACGGGCAAGGACGCGCACTCCTCGAAGCCGCAACTCGGCGTCGGCGCCATCCGCATCGCGGGCGAGCTCATCGCGGAGCTCGGGCGCATCGAGGAGCGGATGAAGACGCGCGTCTGGGACACACGTTTCGATCCGCCATACGCCTCCATCACCGTCTCCGGCATCGAGGGCGGCATCGCGCACAACATCATCCCGCCGAAGTGCGTCTTCCGCTGGGGCGTGCGGACCATGCCGGGCATGGACGCGAAGGCCATCGCAGCCGACCTGCAAGCGTTCGCCGAGCGACAGCTGCTGCCCGCCATGCGCGCCGTCTCGCCCGACTGCGACATCGTCACGACGGCGGTCGGCATCCTGCCGCCGTTCGCCTCGGGAAAGGGCTCCGAGGCGACGACGCTGGCGCTGAAGCTCGCCGGCCAGAACGAGACCTTCGCGGTGCCATACGGCACGGAGGCCAGCCACTTCGAGGCGGCCGGCTCGTCCACGGTGGTGATCGGGCCGGGATCGATCGACCAGGCCCATCAGCCGAACGAGTTCGTCGAGGTGGCCGAGCTGGCGAAGTGCCTGGACTTCCTGGAAAAGGTCGCAGACTGGGCGCGAGGCACGTCGCGACCGCTCGCATAGGCGGCTGGCGCGGCCGGAGGCTCGCCGCGCCGCCTGCCGCTCAGTCGAGCAGCCAGGGTGCCGCGGCGGCCTGTGCGATCTGGCGGACCTGACGCAGAAGCCCCGGGGCGACCGGGATGCCGTCGCGCAGGCGCGCCTCCGCGTATTTCCATTGGGGGTCGCCGGCGACCATCACCGGTCGTGCCAGATCCATCGGCGTCGTCGCCCGCAGCGCGCCCAGGAACGAGGCGACGTCGGTCTCGAAATCGCCCGAGCCGCGGAAAATCGCCGGGTCGAGGGCCAAGAAGAAATGTCCGATGTCCATGCCGACGGGCTTTTTCGTATGCTCCGGGTCGGTGATGAGCGTGGCGCCCGACAGGCACGATCCGAGAATATTCACCATCACCGAGAGGCCGTAGCCCTTGTAGCTCGAGTTCTCGGGGCTGCCGCCGAGCGAGGTGAGGAAGCCGCCCTTCTCCTTGGCGACCAGAGGATCGTTGGACGGGCGTCCTTCCCGGTCGAGCACCCAGCCGTCGGGCGTCGGCAGGCCCTCGTTCGCCTTGTTGCGGATGCGGCCGGCCGCAACCGTCGTCGTCGCCATGTCGAGGAGGAACGGCACGCCGTCGGCGGAGGGCGCCGCGAACGACCAGGGATCGGTGCCGAGACGGGCCTCCTTGCCGAACGTCGGGGCCACCTGGATGCCGGAGGCCGACGTGCAGGCCATGCCGACGAGACCGGCCTTCGCCGCCATCAGAGTGTAGAAGCCGGCGGCGCCGAAATGGGCCGACGCGCGCACGACCGTGGCCGCCATGCCGACGGTCTTGGCCTTGGCGATGGCCGTGGACATGGCGAAATGCGCCGGGACGTGGCCGAGCCCGCCGCCACCGTCGACCACAGCCGAGACGGGGGTCTCGGAGACGATGCGCGGCCGGGCGTCCATGCGGGCGCGGCCCTCCCGGCGCAGCTTGTCGTAGCCCGGGATCATCGAGATGCCGTGGCTGTCGACGCCATGCAGGTCCGACCAGGAGAGCACCTCGGCGGTAATGGCGGCATTGTCCTCGGGCATCCCCCATGCGCGCAGGATGGCTTCGAGCTGCGCGCGGTGATCGGCGTACGTGGCGGGCATGTGGGCTCCCTCGAGGCTGGCGTTCGGCCGCCAAGCGTGGACGATGCGACCTGGCGCGGCAAGGCGGCCGTGCGAGCGGCCTGGCTACGCGTGAGAAGGTGGTTGTCGGCGTCTCACTCACCGCCGTCATGCGCGCGGAGGCGGGCACCCACGGGCATCCCGGAAGGGAGCCTCCTCGTCGTGGGGCTCCGCCTTCGCGGGGATGACGATAGCAAACTCACCGTCATGGTCGCCGCCCCTTTCGCCGCGCAGCCATTCCGTGGAACAGTCGGGCGACTCGAGGCGGTGGCGCCGACCGGCCGCTACCTGAAGGACACTCCAGGAGGACACCCTATGACCGACAAACCCGTCGTGCGCTTCGATGTCGAGGACGGCTTCGGGGTCATCACCATCGATTAT
>JBFWQN010000240.1:0-7821 GCA_050249405.1 Hyphomicrobiaceae bacterium
CTGATCCGAGAGTTGCGCAATCGTCTTGTCGCCTTTGAGAGCGGCAAGGGCCACCTTGGCCTTGAAGTCCGGCGAGTGGTTCCGGCGGGTTCGCTTCGTCATCTTCGCTCCTGATTCGCTCGCACAATCGTGTGCGCTGTCAGGCAGACAATCCACTCATCCAACCGTCCGAAACTGTGGAGCCATCTCAGCTCTTCGTTTCAGCTGGCACGGTCGGGCGATATTCGATGAGGGTCGATTGTGATGCGCCGACCGTTGCCGCGGAAGAATTCCTTCTTCTGGTCGAGTTTGCCAAGGATGGTATGAGCAACGCGATCGAGGACGAGGCGATGAAAGCCGAGCTCATGGTGAAGAGAGGAATCCACCAAGTCCTCGAGAGAGTTCACTTGGTCGATCTCGACGTCTAGCCGTTCGCGCCGCGCCGCCCTTGCGAAGGCCTCCAACTCCTCCGGCAACCCCAAGAGCGGCAACCACCTTCCACTGCGCCGCATCTCATCCTCACTCCGGGACTCTGTCGTCTCAGCCTCGATGGCATTCGGATCGAGGCCCATGACAAAGGCCGACATTTCGGGCCATGAGTACCCGTAGTCGTCCGAGAAGCGATCCTTGCGCAGAGTGTCGCGCGCGATGCCGAGGATCCGAAGGTGCTCGATTGCCAGACGATCCATGCGGCGGCGAAAAATCTTTTCGCCGCGCCCTTGCAGCATATCGAAGAGCGTCGGTAGGTCGTCGTCGCGATTGGTGCTCCGCGTGTGGCCCAAGCGGTGCCTCGCCACCAGCGGCGAGATCAGCGTGGCTGTTTTGAAGACCGCGCGTGGATTGACCAAGTCCTGATGAGCGATGCATTCGACGAGCAACTGCGCACCGAAGCCGTGTGCCGCGACATGGAAGTCGATGTCGCCGTCGCGATAGCACGGTGCAAGGTCCTCGAACAGGCGCTGGAGGCAGTATGCCGCTTGGCCTTGATCTGCGGGCTTCCTTTTCAGATCCGGATCTGGCTCATCGACCAGGAACATCCGCCGCGCGCTCTGCCTCAGGTCGCGTAACACCCTATTTCCAGGCAGCGCGATCACGCCCTCGATACGCCTGTCGCGCACGAGCCGTCTAGCCAGAGTCTCGCTCTTCGACGGCGTCGCCACGCCTTCGATCGCATGCCGAATGATGCGGTTCAGCTCGACGAACATCGGCGTGTCCCAGGCGACGAAGAACGGATAGATGCCTAAATCGCGAAACGTCGGCGCTACCGCGGCAATGTCCGTCGCCAGTCGGTCCTCGTCAGGCCAGCCGCCCAGGAAATAGATGAGCACATGGTTATAGCGCCGCTCATGGCGTTCGATGCAGCACCCAAGCGGTGCGCAGTCGACGCCGTGCCTGCTCGCCGCCGCATCGTCGTAGCGCGTGGCGATGAGATCGACAGTCGCCTGAAGCGTTTCACGGTTCGTGTTGTAACGTCCGTAAACGTCGAGCTTGCCGTCGCGGAAGGGAAGCATATGGCCAAGCACGTCAAGCCGCGATGGGCCAGAGAAATCAGTCGGTGTGCGCGACAGGAAGTGCGTCTCTGAGCGCTCGATGCGGCTACCGTAGGCTGTCAGCCGGCTGCCGCCGCTGACGCGAGACCCCGTGGGAGGCAGCACTGCGAGTGCGAGCACCCAGGCGTCCACGACATTTGCCGCCCAGTCCGTGTAGCACCAGCGAGCTAGTCCACCCTGCCCCCATGTCTTCCCCCATGAGTTCTGGACCCAGAATGCTTCTTCGTCGTAGCCGACTATGGCAACGGCGTGCATCTGTGGAGAACCCTTGCCGCTCTTTGGCGACTTCGGGTCGAAATCGATGGTTTTCCCGTCTTCCGCAAGACGGAACCAGCCCTCGTGCGTATAGGCGCTGACGATGAGCGCATTGGCCTCATTGAGTGCCGCGTGCATGTCGGGCAGGCGCGGACGGATGCGATAGTACGCGCCGAGCTGGATGTTGCGGGCATTGGCGCCGAGCTCGCGCGTCATCAGCCAGGAGTCCTGGGTGTCGCGCTTGCGCGGCGCGTATCTCGTCTTGACCTCCTCCACGAGCTCGTGAGGGCACACGCCGTTGTAGAAGAAGCCCTTGAGCGCGCCACGAATCGATGAGCCACCGTAGTTCTCCCTTGCCCACTCGTCGTGAAAGCGCGCGAGATTGTAGAGCATTTCGGCGCTGACGTAGGGCACGGCGAGCGTGGCCTTGGTGGTGGCGGTCTCATCCTGTGCGATCAGCGCCGCCGCGCGCATGTGGTCGACCACGGCAGCAAGTGCATGGCCGACGCACGAGGGCTCTCTGCGCTGATCGCGCACGCGGTTGGCGTTCCACCACTTCGGGTTCTCAGTCAACGGCTCCAGCCGTGGCCGCAGTGGCAGCAGCGACGGCTGGTAGATCTGGTCGCGCGTGTCCGGGACATCGGCGACGACATCCATTATTGGCGCCATAGGAAAGACCTCTTCCACCGACGCTCCGAAACCCTAAAGGACGATGTCGTCGACCGACCCGAGCCGGTGGAAGTTTGGGTTGTCCCTTGGATACATCGCGCCTTCCAGCGTGCTCTCGCGAGCGTGCCGTTCACTGAGGTCGGGCGGCAGGCCGAACGTGTCGGCAGCCTTCAGCTTGTGGAAGTCGAGGCCGGTCATGCGCTCGAGCTGCTGGACCGTCACCTGGTAGGTCTCGAAGCCTTCGCCGAACACCGCCTCGAAATCCTTGGGCTTGACGAGGTGCTCCTGCGACATGACGAACGCTTGAGCTTGCAGCACCTCGGTGCCGCGTGTGCGCGCCCCCGATCCGCGCCGGCTCCCCCGTCGCGACACGACCACCTTCCAGAATGCCATCGGCACGCGGATGCCACTCGGCTCGTGCGTTTTGTCGTGCTCGGTGAACACGCAACCGGTGAAGACCGACACCTTCCAATTCTTCTGATCGACATTGGTCAGGATGTGATCTTCGAGGTCGTTCCAGATCTCCTGATTGAGCCGCTCGTGCTGTGGCGCGATGTTGGGAAAGAACATGCTGTCGACATTGGCCTGCTCGGCGTCGTCGGCATTGCCCCAACAGGGATCGAGCCGCCTCACGAGATGGCCGCGGTCAAACGGATTGCCCCGATAAAGGTTCTCACCGGCCTGCCGGGTCTCGTCCAAGCGAGGGTCGAGCGCGAACGCCCTTCGCCTTACGGGATTGCGCGCCTCGTTGCCGTCGATGTTGACCGCCGTCAGATAGGCGAGCCGCCGCAGCTTGCTGAGAACTACGGAGAAGTTGCGGTACTTGATCTCGGCCTTCCCGCCAACCTTCGCGACGTTGGCCGCCTGCTGAGGCGAGAGAATCGGAAGTGGCACTGCCAGTGCACCATCGCCCAGGAATGCGGGGTCATAGCCGTTGCGGTCGGAGAAGCTCGCCGCCGAAGCACGGGCCTCTCCGCCAACTCGATCGTCAACGTGGCTGTCGCGTCGGCGATCGCGAGACCGGCCCGTCGCATGCGACGTTGCCAAGTGGAAGCGGACGCCTCCGCGCCTCAGGGTCTCCTGCACGGCTGATGACTTGACGGCAAAGTTGTACTTCAGAGGCTCGCCCCAGAAGTGGACACCAACGACATCGCCGGTGCTGATGTCGATCACGACGGAGCCTGAATTGCCGCCGAGTGTCGTCGCGTTGTGGGCGAAGACTTCGGGAGCCGGCGCGCCCTCGATCAGCTGACCAGGAGAAAGTCTCTTTACGCCAAAGATATTCTTGAACAACCGCTTGAATGGATTGATGGGGTTGTCGCGCAGGGCGTTGCCGGGATACCCGATGACACCAAGATACTCGGCTTGGTTCAGCTCAGTCGAAAGTGTCAGAGGCTCGAGATCGAGCGCTCGTCCGGTGCCGCGGGAAAGGCGTACGGCCGCGATGTCGACGAACTCGGCTTCTTCGACGTGAACGATTTGTGAGACCAGATGCTCCAGCCGCGCTTTCCTGTCATATTCCTCCGCGAAGTCGGCCTGTACGCGCGTTTCAAGACCCGGGATGAAATCCCAGGTCCTGTTGCGAACTTGCGCAAAGGCTTCGACGACATGACGATTGGTGAGCAGCACGTCGTCGTCGACCAGCCAGCAGGTGCCGATGTGCGGATTGGAAGAGCTTTCTGTCCATTCGACGCGAGCAACGGACTTGACTACGCGTTTGATTGTCGCGCGATGTGGCGTCAATCGCTGACGCCAAATGCCTTCCTGAGGCGCCTCGAAATCCCCGTCCTGGATGATCAATGCTGGATATCCGGACGCAACGACGATCGCTTCAGCTCGGTCTAGATTATACATATCGATATCGCCGGAGCGCAGGCGTTCCACAGCTTTCCGGATAGCGTCTCCATTGATGCCGGAGCTCTCAATCTCGTTGAGCATCGCCTCCGATTTGCCTGCGGGCATGCCCGCGCGCAGGCTCTCCATCACGTATTCGCGAGCTCCGCGCTTCGTCAGCGGCTCGAACGCCTCGGTGTCCTCGAGCTGAGACTGCAAAACCGTCTTCATCTTCATGTCAGTCATCCATATGCTTGGTACGGAAAAGAAGCGTGGAGCGCGCACTCAGCTTCGTGTCGCTGGCCCCGAGGTGATCAACCGCGAATGTAGTGAGCGAACCGGTCGCGATTTACCGACAGGTTTTCCCCGTTGAAGTACGAGGAGTGCGGGCAAGTGGGCAGCGAAAGGAGGCCGCAGCCGACGGCCGGCTCCGACAAGTGCTCGTGGGTCACGGCAAAGCCTGCGAGCGGACCACCGACGAAGTCACCGGTCGCGTTGATATTGATCCAGGCGTCGACCATGGCCGGAAGGTGCCCGTCGCGAGCGGCCGTCTCCAGTTTTGCCCGGATCACTGCCCAGGCGAGCGCGCTGCCGACCGTGAAGAAATTGCGCACGCGGCCCGGGACGCCTCGTGCCTCGAGGCGGACGAGCCCCTCGTAGGCGACGACCGTGCCCCAGCTGTGCGAGACCACGTCGATCGCGTCGCCAGCCGCCAGCCGCGGCTCGACCGCATCGATGAAACGGCCGATGACGGCGTCGCGGATCGTGGTGCTCGCAAGATAGCGGGGAAAGTCGTCGAGGCTGAAGAGTAGGTCGAGTGGCCCACGTGCACCACGGGTCATGAGCGCACGATCGAGATCGCGGCCTGTCTCTCGCATCGTCGCCGCGGCGCGCTCCAGCTGCACGGCCTCCAATTGCGCCTGGATCTGCAGGGCCTTCACCTGGTCGACACGGGCATCGCGTGAGTTGACGATATCGGCCCAGAACACTTCGACTGGGCGGAAGCCACCTTCGAGATGCGGCGCCACCGCGTCGAGCCACGCTTCCGAGTAGCCGTGTCTCTTGGGGCCGATGCCGTGCACGTAGACGATCTCGCCGGTCGAAGCGCGAGCGCGAGTCGGAGCGCTCGGAGCTAGCGCTTGCCTTGCTTGAAGCGCGATCCCCGAGGCACGGGCAACGATGTCGAGGAAACGCCCGTGCACTGCGATCAGCTCGCGTAACGCGGTCGCATCCAGGTTGACGCTTCCGCACGGCGTCCCGCCATGGCCTTGCGGGCGGGGCGGCGACAGTTCCGAGGGGGACTGCGTATCGGGCTTCTGGCGCAGCGGCTCGCCGCCTGCGACGGCCTTACCGAACAGCGGCGCGCTCTTCAGTTCGTCGGGACCCTCGCATTGTGGGATCTGCTGGTATAGCTCGGCTGCGATACGTGACCTCGCCGTGGAGAACACGTCGAGCGCGCTGCCCCGGCCACCAACGACGCGAGCGCTTTCGCATAGGTAATAGGTGAAGGCACCATTGTAGGCACCGGCGATGTAAGCGTCTGCCGCGGTCTGCGTGTCCATGGCGCCGGCGAGCAAGAGATGGTTGAGATCCTTCTCCTCAGCGGCCTCGCGCACGGCTTGGAGTAGCCGGCTGGTGCGGCGCGATCGCCGCGACGATGGCCTCGGCTTCCACGCCTTGGGTGGCTCCACATAGCGCGGCAGCACGGGGTGCGTCGCGCCGAAGGTGCGTGCGGCTTCGGCGATGAACATCTCGCGGGTGCCGGTGCCAGAGTGACAGTTGTCCAGGATGAACGTGAGATGGACGCCTCTAGACACCTCGCGGGTCATGGCCGCGAGCTCGTCGTCCGTGAGATACGTCGAGGCATCGCCGAACCTCATGTCGTGCAGGCAGATCAGCTCGTCCTGGTCCTCGTCGTCGTCTTCGCTGCGAATGGCGGTGCCATGACCGGAGAAATGGAACACGAGACGGTCACCTGCCTTGGCGGCCTTTGCGAGCAGCTTCCACGTGCGCTCGATGTCGCGTTTCACGGCCTTCTCGTCCTCGAGGACATGGATGTCCGATACGGCAAAGCCGTACAGGTCGACGAGGAGCTTCTGGATGTTCGCGACGTCGTTGCGGCAGCCGCGCAAATCGCCGATGGACTCATAATCGTTGATGCCAATGAGCAAGGCATAGTCGACCATCGAGTTCCCCTGATCCCAGAATATGCGACGTGATGAAACCTTGTAGGCGGCGCGGTGGGAAGCCCATTGAGGCACCAGAGTTAATCACAAGCAGCCCTCATCGCCAAGCCGCTGCGTGTCTGGGTGTCGCCAGCACACGATATGTCCGGTTCCAGTAGCACACGAGTTGTGCGGTAATCCGTAATCGAACCGATGCGCGCAGCATCGGGGAGGCGGGATGAGCCGGACCAAGAGTGACGAGGACCGGAGAATGGAGAAGTCCAAGGATGTCTACGACCGCTGGGAGCAGGGCCACCTGAGCCAGGCGGAGGCCGCCGAGATCCTCGGCAGATCGGAGCGCACGTTCCGCCGCTATATCGACCGCTTCGAGGCTCGAGGGCTCGCCGGCCTGCGCGACGGGCGGCTGGGGAGCGTCTCGGAGAAGGCGCTGCCGGCTGACGCGACCGATCGCATTCTGTCGCTCTACCGGCGCTGCCACATGGGCTGGAACGTGACGCACTTCCACGAGCACGTGGTGAGGCATCACGGCTGCAGGCTCGGCTACACGTGCCTGAAGAACCGCCTGCAGGACGCGGGCCTCGTGCGTGTCGCGCGCGCCAAGGGCGGCCACCGGCGCAAGCGCGAGCGCCGGCCGATGGCCGGCATGATGCTGCATCAGGATGCGAGCCGCGGGGTGTGGCTCGCCGGGCGGCCCGCGCTCGATCTGGTGGTCACGATGGATGACGCGACGAGCGAGATCTACTCGGCGTTGGCGCTTCGCGGTGCCGCCGGCGCTGCCCGGGAGCGGCTTCTCGCGGGTCGATCCAGAGCGCCTGGTCGAGACGCTGTGCATCGAGGAGACGCGCACTGTCGGCCGCGACAACACGATCGCGTGGGAGGGCCGGCGTCTGCAGATCCCCGAGAGCCCACTGCGCCGGCACTACGTCAAAGCCGCCGTCACGGTGCACGCTTATCCCGACGGCCGGCTCGGCTGTAAGCGCCGGATACAAAATCCCTCAGTAATACCCGCCAATGAATTGATCGACTCGTGTGGCTTGCTGGCGATTCCGCACTGATGCCGGCTCGTGATCCCCTTCTGCGTATCGATTCTGGGGAGGGCCACATGGCGGCACTGGAGATCAGGAAGGACCGCACGCCGGCGGTTTTGCGCAAGCTCGCAAAGGAGACGGACGACGCGCGGGTTGTGCGGCGCATCCTGGCGATTGCCAATGCGCTCGACGGAATGAGCCGGGAGGACGCTGCGCGCGCGGCCGGCATGGATCGCCAGACGCTGCGCGACTGGGTCCTGCGCTACAACGCGCACGGCGTCGACGGCCTCGCCGATCGTTGGAACGGCGGCCGACCGCCGA
>JBFWQN010000241.1:0-7810 GCA_050249405.1 Hyphomicrobiaceae bacterium
AGTGGCCGCGCCCCGTCTACGTCGGCGATACCGTCACATATCGGCAGACGATCTCCGCGCTCACCGATTTCCGGAAGCGGCCGGAGCGCGGCATGCTGGTCACATTGGGCGAGGGCTTCAACCAGAAGGGCGACCTGGTATTCCAGGTCACGGGTCAGATCCTGGTGCCGCGACGCGTGCCGCTTTCGCAAGGCTGACGTCGGTTGCCCACGCAGCCAACCCCGCCGATTGGCCCGGTAGGAAGGAGCGAAGCTGATGGACGAGTACCCCGATTTCCTCGACTCGACGGATGTGCTCGGCGACGGGGCTGTCCTTCGGGAGCGGCTTGCACGCGACGGCTATCTGTTCATGCGCCAGCTTTTGCCGTCCGAGACCATCCGCAGCGTCCGGTCGCGCCTCCTTGCCAAGGCCTCCGCTGGGGGCTGGCTCGATGCGGCATCTTCGGTCGAGGCGGGGATCGCGGAGCCCACTGCGGCCTGCAAGGACCCCGAGGAACGCTATATGAAGGTGTTCCGTGGGCTCTGGTCCGACGAGGAGCTGCACCGCCTGCGCATTCATCCACGGGTGCTCGACCTTTTCGGTCGCATTTTCGGCGAGCCCGCGCTCGCCCACCCGATGTTCGTGCAGCGCAACATATTCCCCCAGTCCGGCGCCTTCGATTTCACCACTGGCGTGCATCAGGATCGTGTCCACATCGGCGGCGCCACCAGCTATGCACTCTGGATGCCGCTCGGCGACTGTCCGCGTGAGAAGGGAGCCCTGGCGGTTGCGGCGGGCTCGCACACGCAGGGCATCCTCGAGACCAAGGTCGGAAGTGGCGCCGGCGGCATGGACATCGCCGTCCCGATCCCGGGCACCTGGGTGACGGGTGCCTTCCGCGCGGGAGATGCGCTGATCTTCCAGGACGTCACGGTGCACAAGGCGCTGCCGAACCGCACGCGCGAGATCCGCATGTCGTTCGACGCGCGCTACCAGCCAGCGAGCCAGCCGATCGCCGACACCAACATGGTCCCCTACTCCGGTTGCGGCACCTGGGAGGACGTTTACGCCGGTTGGCAGGGCTCCGGCGGCCAGTACTACTGGAAAGACATGGCGCTCGACGTCGTACCGCTCGATCGCAGCCATTACGAGCGGCGCGACGCGCAGGCTTTTGCGATGGCCGAGCGCGGTGACAAGACGGCTCGCGATGCCATCCTGCGCATCATCCAGCGCGATCGGAGTGCCGAGAAGCGTGCCAGGGCCGAGCAGCTGCTGGCGGGGCTGGACGCGCGTTGAACGCCACCGGGCGCGGTGGTCTCGCCGTTTCCGTTCGGCGCGGCCATCCACGTCCTGTTAAGCAATCTCCTCCATTCTTTCCGAACCACACATTCGTCGCATTGCAACCCTAGCCGGTGTGCTGGAGGTCCGCGCCTTTTCGCCCGTCCGTCGGGCTCGGGGGGCGGCGTGTTGCTCGAGTATCGGGAAGCCAGCGTCATGTCCGTAGAGCCGCGTTCGCCTCGTAAGCTCGCCCGTGCCGTGGCGCTTGCCGCCGCAATGATCGCCACTCCGGCGCTTACCCCAGGTGCTGATGCCGCCGATGCGGGCTGGCCCAGCAGGGTCGATGCGACCTACCGCGTGGCCTTCAATGGCTTCGACATCGGCAAGTTCGACTTTAAGGCCGACGTGACCGGGGCGACGTATACCGTCACCGGCGATGCCCAGATTTCGGCGCTGCTCGGCGCTTTCTGGTGGAAGGGAATGACGCGAAGCTCGGGCCACGTCTCTGGCCTGCAGCCCAAGCCGGCCGGCTACACGTTCGATTTTCGAGGCGTCGGCAAGGAAGGCTCGATCAAGCTCGGCTTCGGCCAGGGCCGCGTGACCAGCATCGCCAGCATACCACCCAAGCCCCCGGCTCCCGGGACCATTCCGGTCGGTGATCAGCACCTGAAAGACGTCCTCGACCCGTTGAGCGCCGTAATGGCTTTGAGCCGCACCGCCAACGCAAATCCGTGCGGCCGGCGCATGCCGGTCTTCGATGGCAAGCAGCGCTTCGACCTGGTTTTCTCGTTCGTTCGCCAGGAGGCCGTTGCAGAGCGGAGCCCGAGCGGGCAACCGGGCGTCGCATTCGTCTGCCGCGTCCGCTACGTGCCCATCGCCGGTCACGTCATGAACGAGGAGACGCGGCACATGGCAGCAGCGGAAAGCATCGAGGTGTCGCTGCGGCCGGTTCCGAGTGCTGCCCTGTTCGTCCCCCACCGGATCTCGATTCCGACCGGTGCCGGTGCGGCAACGCTCACCGCCGAGCGGGTCAACATTGTCACCCGCAGCGAGCAGATCGCACTCACGAATTGAGGTTTCGCCCTGCTGCCCCTTCGCAGCGGCGATCATTTCCGCCATTGTGCCCGGCGTCGACACAGAGTCCGCTTGATTGCCGGCTTGCGCTTTGCGATGCCTCGGGCACGAGCCTCGGACTTCGAGGGAGAGGGCATTGGCGTTTCAGCACCGTATCCGCAACGTGACGGCTGTTCTCGGCCCCACGAACACCGGCAAGACGCATCTCGCTATCGAGCGCATGCTCGGGCACCAGTCGGGAATGATCGGCTTGCCGCTTCGGCTGCTTGCCCGCGAGGTCTATGACAAGATCGTCGCCCGAGTAGGCCCGTCGGCAGTCGCGCTCGTGACCGGCGAGGAGAAGATCAAGCCGGACAACCCGCGCTACTGGGTGTCGACGGTCGAGGCCATGCCGCGAGGCATCGACGCCGATTTCCTGGCCATCGACGAGATCCAGCTCGCCGCCGATCCCGACCGGGGCCACGTCTTCACCGACCGCCTGTTGCACGCTCGCGGTCGCTCCGAGACGCTTCTGCTCGGCGCCGGGACGATGCGCGAGGCGATCGCCGAGCTCATCCCCGAGGCCAATTTCATATCGCGTCCTCGGCTCTCGAAGATTTCATACGCCGGGCAGAAGAAGATCACCCGTCTGCCCAAGCGGTCCGCCATCGTCGCGTTCTCGGCGGCCGAGGTCTACTCCATCGCCGAGCTCATCCGGCGTCAGCTCGGCGGTGCCGCCGTCGTGCTCGGCGCCCTTTCGCCTCGGACCCGTAACGCCCAGGTCGCCCTCTATCAGAACGGCGACGTCGACTATCTGGTGGCGACCGACGCCATCGGCATGGGCCTCAACCTCGACGTCGATCACGTGGCGTTCGCCGCCGTGCGCAAGTTCGACGGTCATGCTACTCGCGATCTCACTCCGGCCGAGCTCGGCCAGATCGCGGGCCGCGCGGGCCGTCACCTCAATGACGGCACCTTCGGCGTCACCGCCGACACACCGCCGCTCGATGCCGACCTGATCGAGCGCCTCGAGACCCATACGTTCGACACGGTACGCGTGCTGCAATGGCGCAACCGCAATCTCGACCTCGGCACGCTCGAGCGGTTGCGTGAAAGCCTGCGGGAGATGCCGAGCGAGCCGCGTTTGCAGCGGGCCCGCATGGCCGACGACGTGACCGCGCTCGAGACGTTGGCGAGCGATCCATCGATCGCCGAGCGGGCGATCGGAACGGCAGCCGTGTCCAAGCTGTGGGACGTCTGCCAGGTCCCGGACTACCGGAAAATCTCGTCGCAGAACCATGCCGAGCTGGTGGCGCAGCTCTATGGCTTCCTGATGAGTCCGGACGAGCAGATCCCGGAGGACTGGTTTGCGACCCAGGTGGCGCTCGCTGACCGGACGGACGGCGACATCGACACGCTCGCGACCCGCATTGCGCACATCCGCACCTGGACCTTCGTCTCCAACCGGCCCGACTGGCTGCGCGATCCGGTGCATTGGCAGGAGCGGACTCGCGCCATCGAGGACAGCCTGTCCGACGCGCTCCACGAGCAGCTCGCACAGCGTTTCGTCGACCGCAAGACCTCGGCCCTCATGAAGGGGCTGCGCGACAAGGAGGACATGACGGCCGACATCGCCTCTGACGGAGCAGTCACGGTCGAGAGCCATTTTGTAGGCCGGCTCAAGGGCTTCCGATTCTGGCCCGACACCCAGGCGGATGCCACCGGGGTCCACGGCAAGGCGGCTCGGGGTGCAGCGGCTCACGTCCTGACCAAGGAGCTGGCGATGCGCGCCCGGCGCGTCGCTGCCGCCAAGACGGACGCCTTCAAGCTGGCCCGCAACGGCCGGATCCAGTGGCGCGACGAGGAGATCGCCCGGCTCGAGGCCGGCGACGATCCATTGCGGCCGACCGTTGTCGTGATTGCCGACGATCATCTGTCCGGGCCGGACAAGGAGAAGGTGCAGCAGCGGCTCGACCAGTGGGTGGTCGAAAGTGTCGGCGAGCGGCTGAAGGTTCTGGTCGAGCTGAAGAACGCCGAGGACGTGACGGGGCTGGCGCGGGGCATTGCGTTCCGGCTCGTCGAGAGCTTCGGCATTGTGAAGCGCGACGTCGTCGCCGAGGAGATGCGCCAGCTCGATCAGCCTTCGAGGGCGCAACTGCGCAAGTACGGCGTACGCTTCGGCGCCTTCAACATCTTCCTGCCGCCGTTGCTCAAGCCAGCACCGGCCGAGCTGACCCTGGCACTCTGGGTTCTGAACAAGGGCGCCAAGGCCGGGCTGGCGATGGAGCAGCTTCCCGACCCACCGCGGCCCGGACTGACGTCCGTCGCCATCGACCCGGCGTTGCCCGAGGACTTCTATCGGGCCGCCGGCTACCATGTGTGCGGGCCGCGCGCGATCCGCGTCGATATGTTGGAGCGGCTCGCCGACACGATTCGCCCTCTTCTTGCCTGGCGTGCCTCCGAGCCTGGACAGACGCCGCCACGGGGATCGTCGGGCGACGGCGGGTTCATGGTGACGCCCGATATGATGTCGATCCTCGGCTGCTCGTCGACCGAGCTCGGTGCCGTGCTGGAGACGCTGGGCTTCAGGTCCGAGAAGCGGCCGGCACCCAAGCCGCGGTCCGAGACGGCGCGCGGGTCCGGGCAGGCAGCTTCCACGATCGCCGCAGAGGCCCCGGCCCAAGCCACCGCCGTGTCGAGCTCCGCCGAGACGGCCGATGGGGAGCTCGTCGATCACGCCGGTGATGTTGCGGCGGAGACCACGGCGGGAGATCACGAGCTGGCTGCGAGCGGCACTGAAGCTGAGCGGCCCTCGGATGCGGAGACTGCCCCCGCTCTGACGGACGCTGAGCCGGCGGCCGTGGCTCCGGCCTCGGAGGCCGGCGGACACGTCGATGCGGTAGCACCAGTGGTGAGCCCGCCCGATACCCAAGCTTTGGGTGCGGCGTCCGAGTCGACCCCGATCGAGCAAGCCGAGACCGATGCGGTCGCGGCAGCCGCCGCCGAGCCGATCCCCGCCGGCCCTGCGGCAGGCTCCGAGCAAGCCGCGATGGCCTCTTCCGAAGGCTCCACCGAGGTTGCCGTTGAAAGGGCACCGGAGGTCCCGGCCGAGGTGCCCATGGTCGACGTTTGGCGTCCGCGCCGCCGTCATCGCGAGGAGCGCCGACAGCCGCATCAGCATCAGCGCCGCGATGGACGTGGCCACGGCCAGCGCGGGGGGCAATCGGCGCCCGTCGCGGTTGCCGAGGCTGGTGGAGCCGGCGAGCAGGCCGCACCACAGGGCCGCGATCGCCCTCGCGAAGGAGACGGCGGCCGGCCGGCGCGCGATCGCAATCGGGGAGATCGCCGTCAAGGTGGCCGCCCCGCGCAGCAAGGCCAGCCACGCCCCGACGAGCAAAGCAGGGCCGGTGACGCCCCACGCCCGGTCGAAAGGGACAGGCGCGAAGGCAACGGGCCAAATCCGAAGCCGGGCGGTGATCGCGGCGGCGACTGGCGGCGCCAAGGCGGCGGTCGTGACGAACGGCGCGACGACCAGCGGCGGCGGGACGATCGCGCCGCCCGACCGCGGGTGAGCACTGCAGCTCCTCAGCGAAAGGGCGGTCCTGATCCCGATTCGCCGTTCGCTGCGCTCAGCGCCCTCAAGCAGCAGTTGGAAAAGAGCAAAACGCCGAGCTCTTGATGGCTGACCAAGAGGGAAGCAACGCGGCAGCGTCTCCTTCGGGAGCGCAGCGCCTCGACAAGTGGTTGTGGTTCACTCGCGCCGTCAAGACTCGGACACTGGCCGCTCGCCTCGTCACCGATGGACGCGTGCGGGTCAATCGCGAGCGGGTGGTGAAACCGAGCCAGTCGCTACGTGCCGGCGATGTGGTGACACTGGCCGCCGGCGGTCATGTCCGTGTGCTGGAGGTGGTGGCCCCTGGCACGCGCCGCGGGCCGCCCACCGAGGCACAGAGCCTCTATAGAGATCTCACCCCGCCGCGCGAGCGAACGGACCAAGGGGGCGTCACCGGTAGTGACAGCTCGGGCGCTCGCGACCCGGGCAGCGGCCGCCCGACCAAGCGGGATCGCCGGGCGCTGGACCGGCTGCGGGACGACGAGTGACCGGCAGCCGCCGCGCTCTCGCCGTCGGCGGTCTCCGGTCTTCACGAGCGGGGCTGCGGCAGAGCACCTGCCACTCACCAAGAATGCGACAAACTGACGAGTGCCCCGTCGCGGCACTTTCCATCGTGGCGTCGGCGTGCAATCCAAGTGCGCGTTCATAACGGGCCGAAGTCTCGAAGCGGCCCTATCCGCCAAGCGATGCGAAGACCGGGAACACGCAGATGACCTACATTGTCACCGAGGTTTGCATCAAGTGCAAATACATGGATTGCGTCGAGGTCTGCCCGGTCGACTGTTTTTATGAAGGGCAGAACATGCTCGTCATCCACCCTGACGAGTGCATCGATTGCGGCGTCTGTGAGCCGGAGTGCCCGGTCGAGGCCATCAAGCCGGATACTGAGCCTGGCCTTGAGCGGTGGCTCGAGTTGAATCGCGAATACTCCGAGACGTGGCCCAACATCACAGCAAAAAAACCCGCTCCTGCCGACGCTGACAGCTTCCGCGACGAGAAGGGAAAGTTCGAGAAGTTTTTCTCGCCCGAGCCGGGCGAAGGTGACTGATCCGTTGACATTACCGAGGGCGGTTTAGCGCCTGCCGTCCTCGTCGCTTAAGACCGTTCAACGATTGTGTATGCATTTTTGAGCATGACGGCTTCAATTTCGATGAAGAATATGTTACGGTACTTGGGTCGGTGAGTGGCAGGGCCCGCAGGTGGGTCTGAGCTTCCTTGGCGCAGGGTAACGTGATGCAGTCCGTTAAGATTGGCGATCTCTGGCAAGTGGTCGCTCGACGGATGACGGTAGCACCGTTGGCGCCCATACGGCAGTTTCAGGGAAATCCAGGTCGCTGGATCGCGTGGTCCGCAATCCATTCGCGCGCCTAGTTTAGGGGGATGCACGCACGGTGACCTCAGCGTCGCCGGGCGAATAATTGCGATCGCCCTCTCTTGAGGGCGGTTCTCGGACTCACTGCCGGTACGGCAGGGAGGTCAACGGCTGACGGAGAGTGGAACGCAATGAGCAAGAAGAACAAGTTGCCGCCGAAGACGACTGCTCCCGCGAAAGCCGAACCCTCTAAGTCCAAGTCAGCCAAAGTGACCGCCAAGGCGGCCGCCGTGGCTCCTGCCGCCACGAAGTCCAGCCCCGCTGCGAAGCCCAAGGTCGCTGCCTCGCCGAAAGCCAAATCGGCCGCACCTGCGACGCCTGCCAAGACCGGCGACAAGCCGGTTGCCGCCGCCGTGAAGGCCCCTCCAGCACATGCGGCTCCGGCTGGAAAGCCAACCGCCGCCACGCTGAAGGCTCCGGAAAAGCCGACGGCCTCTGCTGCGGCACCTGCTCCGGCGCGAGCCATGCCGGCAGCTGGAAACGCCAAGCCGGACGTGAATTTGACGGCAGCCGCC
>JBFWQN010000242.1:0-7739 GCA_050249405.1 Hyphomicrobiaceae bacterium
ACGGGATTAGGCCTCCTCAGAAGCATAAAATTGAGTACTGCAGCCCACTTTGCCGAAAGGCTGCGACCAGACTGCTCGAAGGGCAGGGTTAGCTGGGTGTCTGCCAGCCTCGCTTCTTCAAGCCGCGCACTCAAGTCCTCAATCTCAGATTGCACTTTACGCACTTCGGCTTCCGCTACCGCGAGGCGCCTTCTCGCGTTCCGCAACAGGCGCTCGAAGCGTTCAACCTTGGACATGGCCATTCATTTTAGACGCAAGCGCAAACTTGCCATTGTGCACGGCACAGTGCCGTGCTAAGATTAAACTACGGTAAACAACAAAAAGCCGCTCCACCTCTTTCGAGGCGAGCGGCTGAAAGTTGCAGACCGGGCGGAGAAGCCTCCGATCGATCTCTAGCACGCGAATCATAACACAAAAACGATTCGCAGGTCGAGGCTTCTCCGCACATCCAAAGCTAGTGGAGAACATGAATGCCTCGCATCTCATGCATCAATAAGCACGACCGCCACGACCCCTCTGAACGCATCATCGGCGTTGGAGGCGTTAACCCTGATGGCTCGCGATGGTGGATGACCCAACGCGATGCAATCGCCTGGACTGAAGATCCTAGAAAAGAGAAATTTTGGGTCGACCGGACGACTCACAGAGTGGCCGTCATTGTCAAGGTCAGCCGCTTCGGCAACAAGTATTTGACTACTGAGGCAGATGGGGAGAGTCAGAACAATCTGCTGAGCTTGCGAGAATGCGCTAGGTAGCCGAGTTCCCCAAAAAACGAAATAGACCGGAGCCCTGCCGCCCACTCCCTCGTTCCCCCGAGTTGGTGCGGCAGAGCTCCGGTCCATCGCGCGCTGTGACGGACTGATCCTTCACGCGCTGCGGTAAAGCTTCGTCAGCGAGAACTCGCGGTGGCCGAGGGCCTCCGCGGCCGTCAGGCGTCCGTTCGCTGTACGAATGATCATGTCGATGAGCGCATCACCCGCCATGTCCAGCGTCTGCTCGCGGCGGAGGATGCCGGTCACGTCGACGTCGATGTGCTCCGGCATCGTCCTCAGTGTCTTCGGATTTGCCGAAATCTTGATGACAGGCACGATCGGGTTCCCGATCACATTGCCCTGGCCGGTGGGGAAGGTATGCACCACCCAGCCGCCGGCGGCCATCAGCGTCACGCACTCGGCAGCCGCCGAAGACGTGTCCATGTAGTAGAGACCGGGGCCTTTCTGCGGCTCCTCGGCGGGCCCGAGCACATCGATGTAGCGGCACTCACGGCCGATTTTCTCGAGGTTGCCGAGCGCCTTCTCCTCGATGGAGGAAAGCCCGCCCGCGATGTTGCCTTTGGTCGGCTGGCTCTCGGAAAGGTCATCGACCTTGTTGGCCTCGATGACATCCTCCTGGTAGGCCTTCCAGACCTTGAACCACTTGTCGCCGATCTCCTTCGTCGCCGCGCGCTCGCGGGCGATGTGCTCGCCGCCTGTGATCTCGCTGGTCTCGCCGAAAACGCCGGTCACGCCCTTCGGGATCAGCTTGTCGTACATGTTGCCGACGGTCGGGCACGAGCCGAGACCCGTCGTCGTGTCGGACTCGCCGCACTTCGTCGACACCCAGAGCTCGTCGATGGCGCATTCCTCGCGCTGGAGCTCCGAGGCCCACTGCACGAACTCTTTGGCCTTGTAGGATGCCTTGGCGATGGTGGCGATGTCGCCGTGGCCCTCGATGCCGAAACCGACGACGGGCTTGCCCGTCTTGGCGATGCCCTTCACGACGCGGTCGGTCCACCCGTCCTCGATGCCGATCACCACGACGGCGGCCACATTGGGATTGGACCCCGTGCCGATCAGCGTGCGGAAGTGGAGGTCGAGGTCGGCGCCGAACTGCAGGCGACCGTAGGCGTGGGGAATAGCGAGCGTGCCCTTGATGTTGTTCGCCACGGCCTCGCACGCCGAGTTCGAAAGGTCGTCGAGCGGCAGGATCACGACGTGATTGCGCACGCCGACGCGGCCGTTCTCGCGCCGCCATCCCCAGAACGAGAGGTTGCTCGTGCTTTTTGCGGCGGGTGCGGCCTTGGCCGCCTTCTTTGCTGCTGGCTTTGCCATGAGTTTTTATCCCGCCTTACCAGCGCTTCGTACGGTGATTGTGGATGTGGACGTGCTCGCCCTTCTTGGCCGAGCCGACCATGCGGCCGACGTCCTCGCCGTACTTGATGACCGTGTCGCCCTCCTTGAGGTCGGTGAGCGCTACCTTGTGGCCGATCGGGATGTCCTGCTTGGCGGTCACTCGAATGGTGCTGTCGGTCTCGGTGACGACGCCGAGCATGTCGGTGCCGGCCTTCAGGTCCTCGACGACGACGACGCCGACGTTGTCCTTCGGGCTGTGCACCAGGAATTGCGGAATGTTAGACACGCGTTCCCTCTCAGAAGTGGTTGATTTTCATGAACTTCGCCGACCATCTCGTTGTCTGTCCGGCGGCCCGCGTTCGGTAGGAGCGATCTGAGAGAATGCCTGGACATTAACCAGACCGCTCCGTCCGGACAACAGCTCCACCTGTCCATTCGGACAGGCCGAATGATCAACAATGGTTACAGGATCGTTATCCTCCCTTCACGCCTTGTACTTGCACGTAGAGGGCATAGACCGACGTCGATGCCGCCATGAACAGCCGGTTGCGCTTGAGGCCGCCGAAGCAGACGTTCGCGCATCGCTCGGGCAGCGCGATGTGACCGATGGCCTTGCCGTCTGGGGCGAACACTCGAACGCCATCGAGCTCCGGCGTGCCCATGCCCCAGCCGCACCAGAGGTTGCCGTCCTCGTCGCAACGCATGCCGTCGGGCGTACCCGGGCCGGCATCGATATGGACGCGACGGTTGGCGATGCGTGTTCCGCCATCGATCACGTCCCAGGCCGAGATGAGCCGGTTCGGAGTGGCACGAGATTCGACGACGTAGAGCGTCTTCTCGTCCGGCGAGAAGCAGAGCCCGTTGGGCCCCGGCACGGCATCCGTCAACATGGTCGGTTTCCGCGAGGCCGGATCGAGGCGATAGATGCCTTGTGGCAGATCCGGCTCCGCCTTCTCACCCTCGTAGTTGCCGAGCAGGCCGAACGGCGGATCCGTGAACCAGATCGAGCCGTCCGACTTCACCACCACGTCGTTCGGCGAGTTGAGACGCTTCCCGTCGTAGCGATCGATGAGAACGGTGATCGTGCCGTCGTGCTCGGTCCGCGTGACCCGGCGGCCGTGCTCGCAGGTGACGAGGCGGCCTTGGCGGTCGCGCGTGTTGCCGTTCGCCCAATTGGACGGTTTGCGGTAGACCGACACCGCGCCGGTCTCCTCCTCCCACTTGAGGATGCGGTTGTTCGGGATGTCCGACCACAGCAGGAAGCGGCCGTCGCCGAACCACACCGGTCCCTCTGCCCAGCGACAGCCGGTGGCGATGCGTTCGACCGCGGAGAGCTTGATCCAATATTTCTCGAAGCGCTTGTCGAGCGCCTGGATCGCAGGATCGGGATATCGCGGCGTCGAGGTTCGCCAACCGTTCGGGAATAGGTCCATGAGGCACCGGGCAAAAGGACTGCGTGACGGTCGACGGGTCGGGAGGCCGAGGCCTCGGACCGTCGCCGGGTGGAGCATCCCTAGCGTCTCCCCAATGGCCTCGCCGTGCAATGGGGTTGGCGATGCCGCATAGCAAGCAACAGGGCACGAGCCCGGACAAATCGAGTGGATGCGCTAAGATCGTCGAGCGAACGAACGGGAAGCCATGCACGATCGAACGAGGCCATGGGAGCGCCGTGGCGCGACTTCGACCTTGCCGGGAAGGACGAGCCTATCCCTGCAAGGCCGGGAGGATGTCCTCGACGCACTCGAGGCAGGCCGCCGCTCTCCATCCCGCAATCAGAGCATCGGCCGGCGCCCCTTCCACTCCGTCGCGCGCTCGTAGGCATGGCCGGCGGCTAGGACCGTAGCGTCATCGAACGGCCTTCCAACGATCTGGAGTGCCAGCGGCAACCCGTCGCTGCTGAAGCCGTTGCAGACGGACAGCGCAGGCGTGCCGGCGACATTGAAGGGCATCGTGAAATTCGGCACCTCGAAATTGCCGTACTTCGATACGGCCTCCATTCTCGGCGCCGCAGTCGGAACGGTCGGAAGCACAAGCAGGTCGCAATCCTCCATCACCTTGCGCAGGGCCACTCTGAGCTCGCGGCGCATCCGAACGGCTGCGAGATAGTCGGCCGAGGAGATGAAGGCGCCCATGACCGCGCGATCGCGGAAAAGCTCGCCATAGTCGTTGTAGCGCGACTTCAGCCATGGCTCGTGCACGGCGTAGGCCTCGGCGATCATGATGATCATGCCGGCTGCAGCCCAGTCCTGCAGCGGCGGAAGCGTCACGTCGGCGACCTTGCCGCCGAGGCTCTCGAGCACGCGGATGCTCTCCGCCATCGCGGCTCCCACGTCGCCGGCGATGGTCGTATCGTGCTCGAAGAAGTGGCGAATGACTCCGATCCGAAGCCCACCGATGCCACCGTCGAGCCGTTTGCGGAATTCAGGTACGGGAGAGTCGACGCTGGCGGGGTCGCGCGGATCATGGCCGGCCATCGCCTCCATCAGGATGGCGCAATCCTCGACGGTCCAGGCGAGCGGCCCCGCATGATCGAGTGTGAAGGCCAGGGGCTGAATGCCGTAGCGGCTGAGCAGGCCGTATGTGGGCTTGTGCCCGGCCAGGCCGCAATAGGCCGCGGGCAGTCGGATCGAGCCGCCCGTGTCGGAGCCGGTGCCGCCGAGGACGAGGCCCGCCGCCACCGCAGCACCTGTCCCGCTGGAGGACCCACCGGGAAAGTGTGCCGTGTTCCAGGGGTTGCGCGCTGGAGGCCACGGCAGGTCGAAGCTCGGGCCGCCCCAGGCGAACTCGTGGGTTGCCAGCTTGCCGAACGGGAGCACGCCTGCCGCCGCGAGCTTCTCGACGACGAACGCGCTCTCTGTCGGCACGTTGTCTGCGAGAAGTCGCGAATGCGCCGTGGTGGCGATGCCGGCTGTCGCGTAGATGTCCTTGTGCGCGAACGGGATGCCGTGCAGAGGTCCTTTGTAGTGTCCAGCCTTGATGTCGGCCTCGGCCGCGCGAGCTGCGGCCATCGCGATGTCGGAAGTCAGCTTGATGAAGGCGTTGAGCTTCGGTTGAGCGGCACCGACCCTGGCCGAGCACGCCTCGGCCAAAGCTACGGGCGATAGGCTGCCGCCGGATATGGCGCGCGCCGCTTCGGCAATCGACGGGATTTGCATCGCTCTCAGGCCTCGAACCCGGGTCGGAAGATCAGCGCCGGCTCGGCTTCTCTCGGACGATCACCCAAGCCCCGGACACGCGCGGCCATCGTGGCGACGTGGCGGTAGCCGGCATGGATCTCGGCAAGCTGCTGCGGGGTCAGATCGAGGCCCGCAGCCTTCGCCCGCGCGGTCAACTCCTCGAGTGTCATCGGACGTGAGGCACTCATCAGGCATTGCTCCCCGTTGCCAGCATCGTGATCACCTCGTCCGTCGATCGAACGTCGCCGAAAAGAATCGAGACGGTCGCCAGAGTCGCATTGTGCTCCTCGTCGGTGCGGCATGCGTTCGCGTCGGAAACCATGATGCATTTGTAGTTCATCATCATGCCGTCGCGGATCGTGCTCTCGCAACAGACATTGGTCGCCGTGCCGACGATGATCAGTGTGTCGAGGCCACGCTGCCGAAGCACCGTGTCGAGGCTGGAGGAGCCCTGGACCAGCGCGCTGAAGCGCCGCTTCGGAATTACGAGATCGTCCGGCTCGACGTCGAGCGCACCGTAGATCTCATGGCCCGGATCTCCAGGCGTGAAGGCTTGCTCCATGCGCTGGCCCCAGTCACCCGTCGCGAAATGCCCCCGCCATACGGTCCACGTCATCGCCGCTTCCGCATCGTAGGTGTTCTTGATCCACACGACCGTGCCACCGGCGGCGCGCGTTGCCGCCGCCAGCCGGTTCACGTTCGGGACGATCGCTCTTGCCGTCGGCATCTCGGCCGGCTGGCCCGCCGCCATGAAGCCGTTCTGCAAGTCGACGACGACGAGGGCGGTGCGCCTCGGTACGATGCTGGCGAATGCAGGCTCGCCACCCCGGCGGGATCGCACACGCTCCTCGACGTAGGCCGGTAGCTCGATCCGGTGCAAGCGTTCCTCGGTGATCATGTCCGTCTCCAACGCGATAACGTCGAGCCCCGCGCAACCAACGCTATTTCAGCGTCACCCGCGTGAGATCCGTGAACCAGCTCTGTGCCGGTGTGTAGCCGTCGACTTTCTTCGAGAACGCGCGAGGGTTCAGGTCATGTACGATGAACAGCCACGGAGCCTCGTCGACGAGCATCTCGTTGAGCTTGGCGAGCTTGGGCGCAATATTCTTGCCCGAGAAATCGACCTCGATCTCGTTGAGCAGGGCGTCAACAGCCGGGCTCTTGAATTGTCCCCAATTCGAGGAGATCGGCGCGACGTTCCGGCTATGGAACCAACGGAACGCCATCGAGTGATCCCATGTCACCAGGCTGATGTTCGACCCATGTAGCTTTTGCACCGTGGCGTTGTCCGGACCTTGGCGGAAAGTGACGAGCATCTGGCCCCATTCGACAACCTCGAACTCGACCTCGAATCCGGCTGCCTTCATGCTCCGCTGAATCACCTCGTTCATGGGGATCGGCAGCATCTGCCCGGAGCCCGACGTCGAGATCTGAATGCGGACCTTGACCGGCTTATCGGGTCCGTAGCCGGCCTCGGCCAGCAGCGCCTTGGCCTTTTCGGGATCGTATGAGTACTTGAGGGCCGGCGAGCCGGCGAAAGGCGTATCCTTGGGCCAGAAGCCGGTTGCCGGCTCGGCCGTGGCGTTGAGCAGCTTCACGAGAGCATCACGATCGACGGCGAAGTTCGCGGCCTGGCGCACACGCTTGTCGGCGAAGGGCGAGTCGGGCGTGATCTTGAGCACCCACGGCCAGATATGCGGGTAGCGCGATGTGGACACGATGTAGCCGGCCGATTTCAGCGAAGGGATCGCGTCTGGCGGAGGGACCTCGATCCAGTCGACCTGGTTCGAGCGCAGCGCCGAAAGTCGCGTCGTTGCCTCGGGCATGGGCAACAGCATCAGGCGGTCAACCTTGGGTATCCGAGACTTGTCCCAGTAATCGCCATTCTTCTCCATCTGGATCGACTGGCGCGGATTGACTTTCGTGATCTTGAACGGCCCCGTTCCGGCCGGCGCCTTCGCGACGTCCGCCCAGTTCTTGCCAGCCTTCTCCCAGGCCGCAGGGCTGGCCAGGAGGATCTGGGCCGTCATGAAAGGGAAATAGGAGAGAGGCACTTTCGTATAGATCGCGATCGTGTAATCGTCCAGCTTCTCCCACTTCGATATCAACGGCACGCGAGCGCGCGTAATGGCCGAGCCGTTCGGCTCGAACTGAGGAGATTTGTCGTCATAGAACCTGGCAAGGTTCCAAGCTACCGCATCGGCATTGAAGGGCGCGCCATCGTGGAACTTCACGCCCTGGCGAAGCGTGAAAACCCATTTCGTCTTGTCTGCCTCGTCGACTTTCCAGGCGGTAGCGAGACCGGGCTTGATATCGGGAAGCCGCTCGGTCTGACTGTGATCCCACAGCACGAGCGCGTCGAAAGCCGTGTACCCGACGAAGCGCATTCCCTCGAAGCCGTTGTTCGGCATGCCGGTCGTCGTGGGAATGTCGGCTGCCGTCATCGCGATGC
>JBFWQN010000243.1:0-7729 GCA_050249405.1 Hyphomicrobiaceae bacterium
CGCCCTTCGCCTGGAAGGCGTCGGCCATCTCGGGTGTGAAAGTAATGCGCTCGAGCCCGGCCTTGTCGAACTCGGGGATGTTCTTCTCGTCGGCCGCCTTGTAGACCGCCTTGCCGACCGCGTATTGAGCCTCACGCACGTCCTCCAGCATCTTCTTGTACTCGGCCGGAAGCTTGTCATAGGCCGACTTCGAGAACACCCACGAGTTGTTCACGATGCCGATGCGCATGCCCATCGTGTACCACTTGGACACCTGATGCAGCTTGTAGGCGGCGAACGCGTAGCTAAAGGGGAACGACGCCGCCGAGAACGTGCCGCGCTCGAGGCCAGTATAGACCTCGGGGGCCGGCACGGAGGTCGGCACGGCACCGAGCGTCTTCATCGCCTCGCCGGCCGGGCCGAGCGCGCGCACGCGCAGCCCCTTCCAGTCATCGATGCTCTTGGGCGCCTTGCCGGTGCCCATGAACTCGTAAAGGGGAAGCAATGCGGCGTAGACGGCGACGCCGTTCCACTTCGCCAGCTCCTTCTTGATCGGCTCCCAGGCGTTGAACGCTTCCTGCACCTTCTGCAATTGGTCGATGTTATCGATTGGCAGATAGGGGAGGTCGAGGGCCATGTGCAGCGGCACCTTGCCCGGCACGTAGCCGAAGGCGACGAGCGCGCCGTGGATCGCCTCGATCTTCAGGCTGTCGAGCACCGATTTCGCCGGAGCGATCGATTCCGAGTAGTGCAGCTTGAAGGTGAATTTCCCGCCGGATTTGTCGGCGATGTACTTCGCCACGTGCTCGATCGGGGCTGTGACCTCGCGCGGGGGGCCGTAGATGGCGATGTCCCATACGATCTTGTCCTGGGCGCGCGCGCCGGTGGCGAGCGGCAACGCGACCGCTGCCGCGAGGGTTAGGGTTCGTACCAGTCTTGCGAGCACAGGCGCCTCCTGCAGTTCCGTTTCGTTGGCGAGCCCTTATCGTTCTCGCCGCCGCTCGGGCTCCTGAGCAGGTGGCGCTGTATCGAAAGCCGCGGTGCCTCAGCCCTTGGCCATGTACGTGGGCAGGAACGTCACGATCTCGGGAACCGCGATGAACAGGGCGATGGTCAGGCAGTCGGCCAGAACGAACGGCCAGACGCCCGCGAAGACGGTGGCGAGCGGTATGTCCGGCCTGACCCCGTTGACCACGAAGCAGTTGAGCCCGATGGGTGGCGTGACGAGACCGATCTCGACCATCTTGACCATGATGATGCCGAACCAGATCGGGTCGTAGCCGAGGTGCGTCACGATCGGGAACACCACGGGCAGCGTCAGCAGCAGCATGCCGATGCCGTCGAGGAACATGCCGAGCACGAGGTACATCGACAGGATCATCAGCAGGATGGTGAGGCGTGGCAGGCCGAGGCCGCCGATCCACTGCGAGATGCTCGACGGCACGCCGGTGAAACCCAGGAAGCGCACGAGGATCAGGATGCTCCACACGATGGTGAAGATCATCACCGTCAGCTTCGAGGTCTCGCGCATGGCCTCCCAGATCTGGTGCAGCCGCGTCTTGTTGGCGAGGGCCAGCATGAACATGATGAAGGCGCCGGCGCCGCCGACCTCGGTCGGTGTCATCCAGCCGGTGTAGAGACCACCGACGATGATGCCGATCACGGCGATGATGCCGAGCGTGTCCTTGAGCGAGCGGAACCGCTCGGCCCAGTCGACGTCTGGCACCGGGTCGGCCATCCTCGGGTTGAGCCAGCACCAGACGATGATGATCAGCGCGTAGTTGATCGCCGAGATGATGCCGGGAATGAATCCGGCGAGCAGCAGCGCGCCGACCGACTGCTCGACGATGATGCCGTAGATGACGAGGATGGCGCTCGGCGGGATGAGCGAGGCGAGGGTGCCGCCAGCCGCCACGGTCGCCGCCGCGAGCCGCTTGTCATAGCCGTATCGCAGCATCTCGGGGATGGCGATGCGCGCGAACACGGCGGCGGAGGCCGTGCTGGCGCCGGAGACGGCGCCGAAGCCGGCCGCCGCGAACACCGTCGCGACGGCGAGGCCGCCGGGCAGCCGGCCCATCCAACAACGGGCGCAATAAAAGGCGCCCTGGGTCAGACCCGCGTGGAACGCGAGGTAGCCGATGAGAATGAACATCGGCAGCACGGAGAGCGTGTAGTGCGTCGCCTCCTGATAGGCGAGCAGACCGGACAGGCCCGTGCCGGGACCCCAGCCGCGTACGGCGATGAGACCAAGCACACCGGTGATGCCGGCCGCGTAGGCGATGCGCACGCCCATCAGCGTGAAGAGGATGACACCGCAGCATGCGGCAACACCGGCCTGGAAGGGATCCATCTGTGCGCTCCCCTCAGCTCGCCGACGGCGGCTTGCCGCCTTCGACCTTGCCCAGGACCTCGTCGATCTGCTCGCGGGCGACGTCCTCGACGTGCTGCACCCGGGGAACGGCCACGAGCTCGGCGTCGGGCAGGACGAAGAGGCGCAGATATCCCCAGAGCTGGACGAGGAGGCGCAGCACGAGGAGGCCGAGGGCCAGCGGCACGATCATCTTCGATGGCCACACCTGGACGTGCGCGTCGATGGTGTCGTCGCCGAGGGTGTAGGACCGCCAAGTGTCCTGCACGCTCGCGTAGACGATGATCGATATGTAGACGATGGCGATTAGCGTGGCGGCGATCTCCGCGAGCCAGAGCAGCCGCCCCTTGAGCTTGCCGACGACCAGATCCATGCGGACATGGCCGTTCTGGCGCTGGCAGTAGGCCGCACCCATGAAGGCGAAAGCCACCATCCCGACCTCGATGTAGTCGATGGCGCCCGGGATGGGGGAGTTCAGCAGCCGCCGCCCCAGCACCTCGCCCATCGTCAGCCACATGAGCGCGAAGATCGCGAGAGCGCCAACATCGTTGAAGACGTTCTCGATGCGGGACAGGGCCCGATCGACGACCCGCAACAAACCACCGCCCCCGGAAGCGGGGACTTGGCCCGACTGCATGCGCATTTCCTCCCAAGCAACTCGGAGCGGGGCCGCCTCGATGTCCGCAGTGGACGGGGGCTCTTCTCGCCGCGCCTTCGGGGCGCTCGTCGCAAGATAAGGACGGGCGCGCGGCGTGCGCAACGCCAAATGCACATCGCTGGCAGATTGACGCCAAGCTCCCGGGGGACAATGCAAGGGTGGCCGCCTCAGCCGAGGCGCAGAATGCCCTTCGCGTTCTCCGACAGCACGCGGCGGCGCACGTCCTTGTCGAGCATGAGGAGGCTCTGGCCCGGCATATCGTTGTCCCAGTGGGGATAGTCGGTCGAGAACACGAGGTGCTCGGGGCCGAGCATGTCGATCAGCGCTTTCAGATGCTGGGGATCGGCCGGCTCGTCCAGGGGCTGGGTGGAGAAGCGCACGCGCTCGCGCACATACTCGATGGGCGGACGGCGCACCCATGGCACGTCGTAGCGGAGACTTTCCCAGGTGCGGTTGACGCGCCACATGAGCGGCAGCACCCAGCCGAAGCCGTACTCGACGAACAGGAACTTGAGGGTCGGGAACTTCTCCCAGACGCCGGAGAAGCAGAGGCTCGTCAGGTTGGCCTCGCCGATCTGCGACAGCGCCGTGTAGCGCTCGGGATAGTTCTCGGGGAAACCGCCCGCCTGGTTCGGCGCGCCATAGAACACGCTGTCCGTGCCTGTCACGTGCAGCAGGATCGGCAAGTCGTGCGCCACTGCCTCCTCGTAGATCGGGTCCCAGTAGCGGTTGCCGATCAGGATATTGATCAGCGGCATGAAGATGGCGGCGACCTCCGGCCGCTTGCCGACGCGCCTGATCTCGGCGACGGCCGCCTTCGTGTCCTGCGCCGTCACGGTCATGGCGAGACGAAGCCGGCGCTCGGCCTTCAGAGGCCAGACATCGAGGAAGTAGTCGTTGAAGGCCGAGATGATGACCGCGCTTTCGTCGGGCTGGGAGGTCACCGTGCCGAACTGTCCAGCCTGCAGCGAGGTGAGCAGCGCGACCGAGATGCCGTGGTTGTCGAGGAGATCGCGGCGCAGGTAGTCCGGGTCCGACCCTGGCGGCTTGCCGTCGGGCGTTCGGGCGTCCTGGCGCGCGGCGGAGCCCGAGGGATGCTGGAAGCGGAAGCCGAGAGGGGCCGCGGTGGCGAGGTGGCCGGTCTTCAGCTTGAAACGCTCCACCCAGGCCTTCGGCATCAGCGGATAGAGCGTCGAAAGGCCGCCCGGCAGCGCCGGGTGCACGTCGCAGTCGATCACCTGGAGGCCCTGGTCCCGGTCGCGTGCGATGCGTGAGGCCGGCGTCTCGATGTTCATGGGCTCGTTCCCCGGGTGCGCTGAGGTGAGAGATCGATCAGAATTTCGCCGTCGGCGATGCGGGCCGGATAGACACGGAGGCGCATCGTGCTGTCGCTGTAGGTACGATGGCCGGTGCGGATGTCGAACTCGAAGCCGTGCCAGGGGCAGCGCACGATCCGGCCTTCGTGGCCCCACTCGAGCGTGCCCGGCGGTCCGGGCAGCATGGTGCCGGATAGCCTGGTGCGGCAGACCTCGGCGCCTTTGTGCGGACACCAGTTGCGCACGGCATCGACGGTGCCGTCGGCGCGCCTGACGACACCGATGGACCTCGTGCCGGCGGCGACGATGCGGATCTCGTCCAGCGGAAAGTCCTCCGCCCGGCCGATGCTCACCTCCTGGCTCTCGCTCATGCGCTCCCATCCCTTCGAACGGCTGCCGACCACGCATGGATCGTCGTCGCCCGGTCGAGCCTAGGTCAATTGCGCGGCTCTTGCCATTCCGTGCGTCGGCGGTCCGGCTGCGGCTCCCTCGCGCGTTATCCGCTGCACGAGCCGGCGTCTTGTCCGGTCAGGGCAACCGTGGAAAAACAGGCGCGAGCCGCCGCCATTCTGAAGGAGTCCGGACTTGCCCAAGGACAACCCCGCCGCCGACGACCAGCGCCTGAAACCCTTCGCCGGCGTCAAGGTGATCGACATCTCGAACTTCCTGGCGGCGCCGATGAGCGCCATGTTCCTCGCCGACTTCGGCGCCGACGTGGAGAAGGTCGAGCGACCGGGAACGGGCGACGAGGTGCGCTACTGGGGCCGCAACAAGAACGGGGTGGGGCTCTACTACAAGATCCTCGGGCGCGGGAAGAAGTCGGTGACGGCGGACATGCGCACGCCGTTCGGCGTCGAGGTGGTCAAGCGGCTGGTGAAGGACGCCGATATCCTGGTCGAGAACTACCGCACGGGCACCCTCGAGAAGTGGGGCATCGGCCCCGATGTGCTGCATGCCATCAATCCCGGCCTCATCATCGTGCGGGTGACGGGCTTCGGCCAGACCGGTCCCTACAAGAACCGCCCCGGGTTCGGCACGCTCGCCGAGGCCTACTCGGGATTCGTGCACATCAACGGCGAGCCGGACCGGCCGCCGCTGCTGCCGGGCTTCGGGCTCGCTGATTCGACGACGGGCCTGATGGCGGCTTTCCTGGCGTCGGCGGCGTTGCACGAGAAGCGCCGCTCGGGCAAGGGGCAGGTGGTCGATCTCGCCATCTACGAGACCCTGTTCACTCTCCTCGGCCCACAAGCCATCGACTTCGACCAGCTCGGGCAGATCCAGCAGCGGCAGGGCAGCCGCCTGCCGTTCACGGCGCCGCGCAACACGTACCGGACGAAAGACGGCAAGTGGGTGTCGATGGCGGGCTCCGCGCAGTCGACGTTCGAGCGGATCTGCGAGGCCCTGGAGGTGCCGGGACTGGTGAAGGACCCGCGGTTCTCCGACAACCGGGTCAGGCTCGACAATGCCAAGGCGCTCGACGTCGAGCTGCAGGATGCCATCGGCAAGCTCGACTTCGACGAGTTGATGACACGTTTTCTCGCGATCGACGCTCCCGTTGCGCCGGTCAACGATATCGCACAGATCTTCGCCGATCCGCAGTTCATCGCGCGCGAGAACATCGCGACGGTGCACGACGACGAGCTCGGCGGTCCCGTGCGCATGCAGAACGTGGTCGGCAAATTCTCCGAGACGCCCGGAGAGATCACCAGCGCGGGCCCTCGCCTGGGGCAGCACAACCGCGAGATCCTGATCGAGCTGCTGGGCTTCACCGAGGCGGAGGTGAAGGCGGCGGGACTCGACATCTGATCGAGGGACAACTCTCGCACGGCCCGCGCCATCGGCTACCCGCGGACGGCGCGCCGTGCTATTGAGCGTGCCGAGTCGCCAATGCCGGTCTCGGGGGAGCCTCGGAGCATGACGCGCGCACATTCAATTGCCGCAAAACTGGCCTGCCTGACCTTGACGCTCGGGCTTTCGGCCTGCTCCGGCGGTGGGCTCACGACCGGCACGCTGCTCGGGGGGGCACCCGGCGCGCAAAAGGCGCCGACGCCCGAGACGCCGACGGACCGGGCGCTGTTCGTGGCGACGACGGCGGCGCGCGCCCAAAGATGCGGCTACGTGTTCGATCCCGCCGCCGTCCGCCAGGGCTACATCGCTTTCGAGGCCCAGCAAGGGGCAGCTCCCGACCAAATTGCAAAGGTCGAGAAGAGCTACGACTACACGTCGGCTTCCATTACCAAGACCATCGCCGCCAACGAGGACTACTGCTCGGACGGTCAGACCTCGATCATCAAGCGCGACCTCAATCAGGTTCTCGCGGGGGACTACTCGAGCCCAGCCAAGAAGATCGAGGCGAATGTCGGTTGGTGGAACGCGACCAAGTCGCGCGAAGGCATGGATCGCGAGAAGATCTTCAATCCGCAGACGCGCTAGCCGTCGGCCCGGTCCTTTCCGATGCTGCCTCGGCCTCGGCCCTTCCAGGGATGGCTACGTCCTGGCCGAGGGTGTCGCGCACGTAGAGCTCCGTGACGAGAACGTAGGCGACGAGGGTCAGAGGTCCGGACACGAGGACGCCGACAATCCCGAACACCATGCCGAATGCCAGCAGCCCGAAGAGGATGAGAAACGGCGGGATCTCGGCCATGGACTGCTGCGCCAGCGGCGTGATCAGGTTCGATTCGAGCTGCTGGACGGCGACGATCAAGGCTGCGGCCAGAAGGATGGTCTGCATGTCCTGGCCGACCGCCAGCAGGAGCACCGGCACGGCGCCGAGCCAGGGGCCGAGGATCGGGATGAACTCGAGCACGCCGGTCAGGAAGGCAATGGCGAGTGGTGCCGGCAGGCCTAGCGCCCAGGCTCCCGCACCAGTGAGGGCGCCGACCGCCACCATCGAGATCAGCTGTGCCTTCAACCAACGGTCGATGGCGATGCCACAGCTGCCGAGTGCGTGATCGATCCGGCGTTGCTGGGAGACGGGAAAGAGCTGGACGACGCCCTCCCGATAGCGGCTAGGGCTCGAGGCTAGGTAGGATCCGCCGACGACGAGAATGATGAGGCCGGCGGCGGCACTGATGAGCATGCTCCCGGCCGAGCTGAGCTGCGACAGCAGGGTCCGCGCCAGCGCGACCGGGTCGGGCACGATCGAGCCCACCCGCGCTGCGCTTCCGTCCGAGGCGCCGGCTGCGTCCTTCACAAGGCCTTCCAGGTTGACGCCGAAGCGTTGCTCGAACGCAGCTATGGCATCGGGAAGGCGTTTGCCGAGATCATGCAGCTGTCCCGAAAGCTCGGGGCCGATCAGCAGGATGCCGGCCAGGGGGAGGCTCAGGATCAATAGTCCTGCAACGAGCAGGGCCCAACCTTCCGGGAGGCCCGTCCAGTCCTGGAGCGGCCGCGCCACCGCCCGCAGCA
>JBFWQN010000244.1:0-7727 GCA_050249405.1 Hyphomicrobiaceae bacterium
CGCGCCGCGGCGCGTGATAGAGGGCGAGCGTCGCGGTGCAGGTGAGCGCCGCCGCTGCCCTCCGCAGCGCCATGAGAAAGGGGAGCGTCTCGGGCGAGAGCGAATGCGGCGAGACCACATTCACGGTGGAATACATGGCGAGAATGACCAGACTGGTGCCGCTCACGGATTGCCTCCGGTTTTATTTCGGGCTTGCTTTCGGGCTCGTGGCCCTTTTCGAGTAATACCACCGCAAATGCAGCCGGGGTGGGGAACGCGTTGTCAAGATTGACCAATCTCTAATGTCCGTGCCAGGTCCCACCGAAGCGGCAGGGGCAGGCGGGGCACCAGTCGCGATGCAGGAGGCGTCATGCCAGAGGACTACCTCGACACTCTCGAGACCAGGCCGCCAGAGGCTCGCGAGGCCGCCCAGATGGCGCTGCTGCCGGGGCTTCTCGGCCGGGCCGTCACCGACTGTCCGGGCTGGAGGGAGCATCTGGCAGGCATCGATCTCGCGACTGTCACGTCACGCGCCGCGCTGGCCAAATTGCCGCTGTTGCGGAAGTCCTCGCTCAAGGAGCTGCAGGCGGCGCGCCCGCCTTACGGTGGTTTCGCAACGACCGAGCCCGGTCGCCTCGGCAGAATCTTCATGTCGCCGGGCCCGATCTTCGAGCCTGAGGGGCTCGGGCACGATTGGTGGAGATCGGCACGGGCGCTCTACGCGGTGGGCGTGCGGGCGACGGACGTCGTGCACAATACGTTCGCGTATCATCTCACGCCCGGCGGCTGGATCCTCGACGCCGGGGCGCGGGCGCTCGGCTGCACCGTGATCGCGGCCGGACCCGGCAATACCGAGCAGCAGATCGAGGCCATCGAGCGGCTGCGGCCGACGGTCTATGTCGGGGTGCCCGACTACCTGAAGATCCTGCTCGACAAGGCCAAGGAGCTCGGCCGCGATATTACCTGCGTCAAGAAAGCCATGGTCGGAGGCGGGGCGCTGTTCCCGTCACTGCGCAAGGAGTACGCCGAGCGCGGGGTTGCCGTGTTCCAATGCTATGCGACCGCCGACGTCGGCCTGATCGCCTACGAGAGCCCCGGGGCCGACGGCACTGTCGAGGGAATGGTGGCCGACGAGGGGGTCATCGTCGAGATCGTCAGGCCCGGAACCGGCGATCCTGTCCCCGACGGAGAGGTCGGCGAGGTGGTCGTCACCTGTTTCAACCGCGACTATCCGATGATCCGGCTCGCTACCGGCGATCTGTCGGCCGTTCTCGCGGGGCAGAGCCCTTGCGGCCGAACCAACATGCGGATCAGAGGGTGGCTCGGACGCGCCGACCAAACGACGAAGGTCAAAGGCATGTTCGTGCATCCCGAGCAGATCGCGGAGGTAGCACGGCGCTTCCCCGAGCTCGGCCGACTGAGGCTGGTAGTCGGGCGCTCGGGTGAGCAGGACGCCATGACGCTGAAAGCCGAGGCGGGCGGCGATACGACTGGTCTCGCGGAGCGGATCGGGGAGGCCGTGCAGGCGGCGACCAAGCTGCGGGCCACGATCGAGGTGGTGGCGCCCGGATCGCTGCCGAATGACGGAAAAGTCATTGCCGACGAGCGAAGCTATGGCTGAAACGCTCCGGGACGATCCCGCTCGCGGTCGTCCCGGACGTTCGGCTCGGTCGATTTCTCTATTGGTATCGGATAGTTGTGAATGTCTGGTAATGGTTTGGTAAGCAAAATCATCGAACGCTGAAAACTGGCTGCCGTTGCAATGGGCCCCGGGCCGCGCCGGCCGCCTGCGGCCATTCCGTGCCGCCGGGCCGTGTGGCACAGTCTCATGAATGGATTTCAGCGAACGTCACCGTCGTGGACACCGACGGCCGTGCTTGCCTCGACGCGTTTGATGGGAGCTTGCCTTGACGAAAGCCAGGCCACGGCCAGGAAAGGCACACGCCAGCCGATCTGGCGCCGTCGTGGCGAAGCCGACAGCGGCACCAGTCGCGCTCAATGAGCCGCCAATTCCGCCTGCGTCCGCCCATCACCCCGACGGACAAAGGCCAATGCTGGACGTTGCGGCCGATCGGCGATCCAGCCGCTACTACAACCGCGAGCTTTCCTGGCTGCAGTTCAACTCGCGCGTCCTCGAGGAGGCGTTCAACGAAAAGCATCCGTTGCTGGAGCGGCTGCGGTTCCTGTCCATCTCGTCATCGAACCTCGACGAGTTCTTCATGGTGCGGGTGGCGGGGCTTGCCGGCCAGGTGGCGGCCAAGGTGCGCACGGTGAGCCAGGACGGCCTCACGCCCGAGCAGCAATTGGCCGCGATCGACGGTTTCGTCGCGAGCCTGTCGGCAAGGCAGCAGGCCGCCTGGGTCGAGCTGAAGGGCTTGCTCGCGCAGGCCGATATCGAGGTGGTGGACCCCGCAGATGTGACGCCCGAGGAACGGGCGTGGCTCGACAGCTATTTTCTCACGCACGTCTTTCCGGTGCTGACACCGATCGCCGTCGACCCGGCCCATCCCTTCCCGTTCATTCCAAACCGAGGGTTCACGCTCGGTCTGGAGCTCGAGCGCGAGCGGGAACCGGTTGCGGCAGCTGCGGGGACGACCGGCCGCATCATGCACGCCTTGATGCCGATCCCGGCGCAACTGCGCCGGTTCGTACGGCTGCCCACGCTGCCGGCTGCCAATGAGGCCGTGCCCGGCGATACGGCGGAGGCCCAGGCCATGCGGCCGATCCGTTTCGTGCCGATCGAGATGCTGGTCGCGCATTACGCGCACGATCTCTTCCCGCGTTTCCGGATCACACGACAGGGCGCTTTCCGGGTGCTGCGCGACAGCGATATCGAGGTGGAGGAGGAAGCCGAGGATCTCGTCCGCTATTTCGAGAGCGCGTTGAAGCGGCGCAAGCGGGGCTCGGTCATCCGGCTGCAGGTCGAGGCATCGATGCCGCGCGAGCTGCGCGAGTTCGTCACGAGCCAGCTCAAGGTGCGCGAGGCAGCGGTGCACCCCAAGGAGGAGCTGATCGGCCTCGCCGACCTCAGCCAGCTCATCGTCGCCGACCGTCCGGCTCTGCTGTTCCGGCCATTCAACATCCGTTTTCCGGAGCGCATCCGCGAGTACGACGGCGATTGCCTCGCCGCGATCGGGACCAAGGACATCGTCGTTCACCACCCCTACGAGTCGTTCGACGTCGTCGTCCAGTTTCTGCGGCAGGCCGCGCAGGACCCCGACGTGATGGCGATCAAGTGGACGCTCTACCGCACCTCGACGGACAGCCCCATCGTCAAGGCGCTGAAGGATGCGGCCGACCTCGGCAAGTCGGTGACAGCGGTGGTCGAGCTCAAAGCGCGGTTCGACGAGGAGGCCAACATCCGATGGGCCAAGGACCTCGAGAGCGCGGGCGTGCACGTGGTCTATGGCTTCGTCGAGCTGAAGACCCATGCCAAGCTGGGGATCGTGGTGCGCCGCGAGGGTGACGAGGTGGTCAGCTATTGCCACATCGGCACGGGCAACTATCACCCGCAGACCGCGCGGGTGTACACGGACCTGTCGTTCTTCACCGCGGACGCGGCGATCGCGCGCGACGTGACGCGCATCTTCAACTTCGTCACGGGCTATGCCGAGCCAGCCGACCTCGAGGTGCTGGCCGCCAGCCCGCGGGGCATCCGCCAGCGCATGCTCGCCCACATCTCGGGCGAGATCGAGCATGCGAAGGCCGGCCGGCCCGCCGCGATCTGGTGCAAAACCAACTCGCTCGTCGATGCGCAGATCATCGAGGCACTCTATGCGGCGAGCGCCGCGGGCGTTGAGATCGATCTCGTCGTGCGCGGCATCTGCTGCCTGAGGCCCGGCGTGCCCGGTCTCTCCGACAATATTCGCGTGAAGAGCATCGTCGGCCGGTTCCTCGAGCACGGGCGAGTGTACTGCTTCGGCAACGGCTACGGGCTTCCCGACCGGCGCGCGCTCGTCTACATCAGCTCCGCCGACATGATGCCGCGCAATCTCGACCGGCGAGTCGAGGCTATGGTGCCGATCCTGAACCCGACCGTTCACGAGCAGATTCTCGACCAGATCATGGTGGCCAACCTGAAGGACAACCAGCAGAGCTGGCGCGTGCTGCCGAATGGATCCTGCGAGCGGATCGTGCCGCAGCCCGGAGAGGAGCCCTTCAACGCTCACACCTATTTCATGACCAATCCATCGCTCTCGGGGCGTGGGCAGTCGGTGGCGGGAAGCTTTCCGCCGCGCGTGCGTTTCAGAGGCAAGGCGTAGGCAGCAATCGAGACAGGGCGCGTGGTAGATCACGTCAGCATGCGAGGGAGCCAAGGCCGGCTCGGCGATTTGAAGCCGATCGGCGTCGTGGATATCGGGTCGAACTCGGTTCGGCTGGTCGTCTACGAGGGGGCAGTGAGGAGCCCCGTGCCGCTCTTCAACGAGAAGGTTCCCTGCGCCCTGGGGCGGGGACTGGCGAACACGGGCCGCCTCAGCACGGACGGTGTCGAGAGGGCGATCGCGGCGCTCCGCCGGTTCCGTGGCGTGGCGCGCAATCTCGAGGTCGCCGGAGACGATCTCCACGCGGTGGCCACGGCGGCGGTTCGCGAGGCCGAGAACGGCTCGGAGTTCCTTGCCGCAGCGGAGAAGGCGCTCGGCCGACCGATCCATCTGCTCTCTGGCGAGCGGGAGGCGGAGCTGGCAGCCTACGGCATCGAGATGGGCTTTTTTCGCCCCGATGGCTTTGCCGGTGATCTCGGCGGCGGCAGCCTGGAGCTCGTCGACGTGCAGGGCGGGGGGCGGCGCGCGGCCGTGACGATGCCCCTGGGCGGCTTGCGGCTGATCGATCAATCGACCGGCCGTCTCGACCGCGCCCAGGACATCATTGACCAGCAGCTCGACACCCTGCCGTGGATCGGCGCCGGGCGAGGCCGAACATTTTTTGCCGTGGGTGGCACCTGGCGTGCGCTCGGCAAGCTTCACATGACCATGAAGGACTACCCGCTGCGCGCCATGCACGGCTACCGGCTGCCTGCCGGCGAGGCGCTCGACCTGGTCGACACGGTGCGGCGCGCGCGCCGATTGAACGATCTCAAGGGAGGCCAGTCGGTCTCACGCGCTCGCCGCGACGTATTGCCCTACGGGGCGCTCGTGCTCGAACGGCTGGTGCGGCGCGTGCAGCCGTCCGAGGTCGTGTTCTCTGTGTTCGGCATTCGTGAAGGGCTGCTCTTCTCGCTGCTCGGCGAGGCCGAGCGGCGGCGCGATCCCCTGCTCGCCTTCGCCGAGGACTACGCACGACTGCGATCCCGGTCGATCGCGCACGCTTTCGAGCTCTGCAGCTGGACCGACGTTCTCTTCACGCCGCCGGGGCCGAAGGAATCGGAGGAGGATCGGCGCCTGCGCCATGCCGCCTGCCTGCTGTCGGATATCGGGTGGCGCGCCATGCCGGACTATCGCGGCGAGCAGAGCCTCAATGTAATCGCGCATGCGGCGCTGAACGGCATCGATCATCCCGGCCGGGTGTTCCTGGCGCTCACGGTCTATTTCCGGCACACGGGAACGGGCGACGACGAAGGCGGCGACGATCTCTCGGAGCGCCTGAAAGAGCTCGTGCCCCGCCGCCTCTATCGACGGGCGCGGCTGCTCGGGGCCGCCATCCGGGCGGCCCATATGCTCTCGATCGGGATGCCCGGCACCATCCCGTCGACGCCGGTCAGCTACGAAGGCGAGCGGCTGGTGCTCCGGCTGCCGCGAGCGCACGAGCATCTCGACGGCGAACGGCTACAGCGGCGTTTCGCGGCGCTCGCCGAGCTGTTGGGCTGCCGGCCGGAGATCCGGCACACCGAGACGTGACGCCAAGGGCCTCTCAGCCCCAGGCCTCGCCATCCTTCAAAACCGCTACGATGGCGTCGCGACATGCGGCGGCCAAGCGCTCGCCCTTGTCCTTCGTGGCCTTTCTCGCGTCGCCTACGACGCCGGTCTCGGTGAACGAGCGATAGGGACGATAGCGACCGACGCCGAGCGGCCGCGGAGTCGAATGGCTGGGACCCACGGCCTCGGACAGGCGCTCGTGCCGGACGAGATCGGGGGCGAGAGCCATCATCAGGCTGGTCTCACCCTCGCAGGCGTGGCGGATCCGCTCCTGGTCGTCGAGGATCGGGTCGATGGCGGGCTGCGCCAGCTCGAAATAGGTGGTTGCGCGGACCTTGAGCCCGGTCTCGACCGCAAAGTCCGGCAGGAAGGCTGCCAGCGCCGAGATGTTGCCGCCGTGGCCGTTGACGATCAGCACTTTCGAGAATCCGTGCCGTGCGATGCTCTTGAGAAAGGCCATCAGCACGGCGCGGTAGGTCGGGATGTCGAAGGTAAAGGTGCCGCCGAAGGCCATGTGATGCTCGGCCATGCCACACCAGAGCGTCGGCGCGACGATCACCGGCATCTCGGCCTGCACGTGCTCGGCGGCCAGACGGCAGACACCCTCGCACAGCACCGTATCGACACCGACAGCCAGATGCGGCCCGTGCTGCTCCATCGAGGCGACTGGAAGAATGACGGTGGCGTCGCGGCTCGCCAGCGCACGGATCTCGGCGGCGGTCAGCTCTTTCCACATCGGCGACAGGGGCATGGTCTCGGCTCCATTGGCTCGCACACACGGCGCGCGCGTTGACGGTGCAGGCAGCTTGGTGCGACCGTAGTCGCATGACCGTGCCTGCTGCAATCGGGGGCTCGCCTTTGGTGACTGGCAACGCGGCAGCAGCGGATAGCACAGGAGGAGCATCATGGCCGACAACAGCAAGACGATCATCGACCTCGACAAGAAGCGCATGGATGCCATGGCCGCAAAGGACGTGGCGTTTCTCGGCGAGGTTCTCGGCGACGATCTCGTCTATACGCACTCCTCGGCGCGGCTCGACACCAAGGCAAGCCTGATCGGCAACATGCAATCAGGCTCCACGGTCTACCAATCCGTGGTGCCGTCCGACGTGAAAGCGCAGGATCTCGGCGATGCCGTGGTGCTGACCGGGCTCGCGCACATCAAGGTCCATTCGGGCGGCAAGCAATTGGACTTCCGCGTCCGCTTCACCGACGTCTACGCCAAGCGCAACGGCAAATGGCAGATGGTCGTGTGGCACTCGACGAAGACGGAATAGGGTGCGGGTTGCGGCGGCGAGCTCAATCTCGAGCCGCTGCGACGGCCGCATTTCAGCGAGAGCAGCGCACCTCGATGTCGAAGTGGTGCGCCGTCTCTTTGCGACCGAGCGACTCATAGAGCGCGATGGCGGGTGCATCCTCCAGATCGGCTTGCACGAAGATCACGTACACGTCGAGGTCGGCGGCAATCCGGCGCAACTCGCCAATGGCACCAGTGGCCACGCCTTTGCGCCGGTGCGGCTCCGCCACCGCGAGATCGTAGATGTAGATCTCGCGCCGGTCCTGCTCGAACTTGTCCAGCACGTAGGCAGCAAGCCCACCGACGACCTTCGCCTCTAGGAATGCCGCGACTGCCACGAAGTGAGGCTTGCCGAGGAGCGTTGCCAGATAGTCGTCGCTGGGTACGGCGCCGCCATAGGTCTCGGCGTCCTCGAACGCCTCGGCGAAGACGCCGAGCAGCTGCTTGAGCGGCTCCACGTCGTCGCGCACCAGCCGCCGGAATGTGAACGTAGAAGCGACCATCAGAAGATCCGCAGACCGGCTCGAGTCGGCTTTACATCCCCTTCGGCGGATCGCAGGGCACAGTGCCCATCTCCCCGGGGAGCACCACCTCGAGGA
>JBFWQN010000245.1:0-7716 GCA_050249405.1 Hyphomicrobiaceae bacterium
TTGAGACCCCGCTTGCCGGCATCTCTCGGTGGAATGCCGCCGTCTCCCGTCGCGTGGCTCGACATCTGCGCTCTCCCTGATCGCGTTGTGCGGGCGAGCTTAGCGCAACTGCCGAGCGGCGGAAGATGCGGCGCGCGACTGCACGCTTTCGCGGCCCCGGCGACATCCGGGTCGATCGCGCCAGCGCTCCTCGCCACCAATACCCGTTGCGCTGGAGCCGTGTTCGGCGTCACCATGCGTTCCGTGCCAGTGGCCAGGACGGGAAGCCTACCATGCTCGACATCATCATCCGCGGCGGGGACGTGGTGACGCCGCAGGGCGTCGTGAAGGGAGACGTCGGCATCAAGGGGGAGACCATCGCGGCCGTGACGGCGCCGGGTCTCCTGACGGAGGCCGGACGCGTCATCGACGCCACGGGCAAGATCGTGATGCCGGGCGGCGTCGATCCGCACGTACACATGGCCCATCCGTTCCGCACGCCAGAGGGCGTGGATCTGCTCACGCGTGGCCCCGACCACGTCGGCATGGCCGGCCTCTACGGCGGCACGACGACGATGCTCGACTTCGCCTACATCGACTCCAACGGCCATGTCCGCGACGGCATCGAAAGCCGCGACAGGCAGTTCGAGGGCGCCTCCTGCGATTACGCCTACCATCTGATGCTGCAGGCGGAGCCTGCGCACACGCTCATGGGCGAGCTCGCCGAGGCGATCCAGGCCGGCTACCCGACGGTCAAGATCTTCATGACCAACATCTGGCCGCACCGCCAGGGCCGCATGGTCGATCTCGGCGACATGTGGGAGGTGTTCAAGGTGCTGGCCCACGAGGGCGGCCTCGGCGTCATCCATGCCGAGGACAACGACCTTGTGATGCACATGTACCAGAAGCTCATTCGCGAGGGCCGCACCGGCTTCGAGAACATGGCCGAGGTGCACAGCCAGCTGTCGGAGGATATCTCGTTCCGCCGCGTCATCCGGCTCGCCGAGAGCGTGCCCGGCTGCGCGCTCTACATGATGCACGTGTCGGCCGCGACCGGCGTCGCCGCCATCCGCGAGGCCCGCGCCCGCGGCCTGCCGATCTACGGCGAGAGCCTGCACCAGTACATGCTCTACACCCAGGAGGACTACAAACGGCCGAACGGTCAGATCTATCACACGTATCCGTCGCTCAAATCTCAGGCCGACCAGGACCAACTGTGGGCCGGCACCCGCGACGGAGCGATCAATTGCGTGGCGACCGACGACCTTTGCTGCACCCTCAAAGAGAAGACGCTCGGCAAGCGGATCGACGACACGACGGGCGGCAACTCGGGCGTCGAGCCACGCCTCGCCGTGATGTACACGCAGATGGTGGTCAAGCGCGGCTACACGCTCTCGCAGTACGTCGACCTCGTCTCGACCAACGCGGCGAAGATCATGGGGCTCTACCCGCGCAAGGGTTGCATCGCCGCTGGCAGCGACGCCGACATCACCATTCTCGATCCGGCGCGGCGCGGTAAGATCACGGCGAGCGATCTGCACCAGACCGACTATACGCCGTGGGAGGGCCACGACATCTACGCCTGGCCGGTGCTGACCATGCTGCGCGGCACGGTGAAGGTCGAGAACGGCAAGTATCTCGGCAAGCCCGGCGACGGCAAATACCTGAAGCGCAAGATCCCGTCGGAGATCGTGAAAGGACCGATGTTGTGAGCGTGGCGGCACGCGCCGTTACCGATGCACGCGTGGCGGCGCTCGTCCGCGCGAGCCTCGCGCTCTGGCGGGTCGACGCCACGCTGGCGCTTGCTGTGGACGGAAGCCTCACCATCACCGCTCACGAGCTTCCGGTGATCGTCGTCTCGCGGGCGCCGCCAGCCATTCCGTTCCGATGGCTGATCAGCCGCGGCGGACGGGACCGTCCGGCCAGCTCGGTCGCGGGGCTTCTCCGCGTTTTGCGCTCGACGCTCGATCCCTCGTGGCGCGGTGGCCGGGCTCGCGTCGTGCCGCTGTCGCCGCCGCTGCCATGACTTGGGTGACTGGGCGTGACTGGGCGTGACCTGACCACACGGGCGATTCAGCGGCCCGCCTGCCTCAGTCGCTCGCGGTGCCACGCATAAAGGCCGCTCGCGATGACGACCAGCGCGCCGGCGATGGTCCAGCGGTCGGGCACGTCGCCGAAGACGAGGTAGCCGACGACGGCCGCCCAGACGAGCAGCGTATAGCTGTAGGGCTGCAGCGCGCCCGCCTCCGCATAGCCGAGCGCCTTGATCAGGGCGAGATGCGAGAGCGTACCCAGCACCGCGATGGTGACGAGCAGCCCCCAGCCTCGCGCATCGGGCCAAACCCAGACGAAGGGACCGATCGTCGTGGTGGCGATAAGACCGACCACAGCCGTCCAGGCCCACGTCGTATCGCTCGAATCGGTGCGCGCACACATCCGCACCATCACTTGATAGACCGCCCAGAGCGCCGCGCCTGTCACCGCCACGGCGAAGCGCCAGTCGAGCGCCTGGAAGCCCGGCCGGACGATGATCAGCACGCCAACGAAGCCGGCCAGGACGGCGAGCCAGCGCCGCATCCCCACCTTCTCGCCGAGCATCGGCACCGAGAGCGCCACCACCATCAGCGGCGAGGCTGCGGCGATGGCATGCATGTCGGCGAGGGGCATCAGGGTGAATGCCAGGACGAATACACCGTTCTCGACGATGATCAGCAGCGCGCGCGCCAATTGCAGGCGGGGCTGGCGTGTTGCCCGCAGCGTGGCCACGAGGCCCGCCCGATGCAGCATGACGGCGACGAAAGCCGTATAGAAAATGTAGCGAAACCACAGGATCTGCGGAATCGAGAGGTGCTGGGCGAGGATCTTGCTCACGCCGTCCATAGCCGCGAAAGCCAGCATCGCCGTCAGCATCAGGGCGACGGCGAGGCCCGGGCGGGCGGTCTCGGGTGTCCCCGTCCGCTCGGCCGGCGGGGCGATCGTCCGGCTCATGATGGCTCCGCTGCACTGTGGCCGACGTGGCCCGCGCTGGCCGAATGGCACCCCGGCCGTCTCATGCCTTGCCGCCTGCCGTCAGATGCTCGGCACGAGCCGTGACACGCCATGCGAGGACGAGCGCCAAGGCAAGGAGAAAGGCCGCCACGAGATAAGGCGCGCCGGGCAGTGGCGCTCCCCAGCCGGGGCTGATCCCAATCGCGAACGCGCCTGTGAAGAGCCCTGGGCCCAGAAGGCTCGCTACACCCATCAGGCTCGCACCGGCGCCTTGCAGCTGACCCTGCTGGTCGGCCCGGACGAGCCGCGTCATCAGCCCCTGGGCGGACGGCCCGATGAAGCCCCAAAGCGCCATCAGCGGCATGCCGACCCAGAACACGGTGCCGTTGGGCGCAAGCGACAGCACGAGCAGCCCGGCGATGCCCGCCGACATGCCGAAGATCAGCATGGCGCGCTCGCCGAAGGCCGCGACCGCCGGCTTGACGAGGCCGCCCTGCACGATCGCCGCGCAGACGCCGAACGCAGCGAGCGCCAAGCCGACCATGCCCGGCCCCCAGCCGAAGCGGTATCCGGCGTGGATGACGAACACGGCCGGGAAAACGGCATGCGCCACGTGGTAGAGAAATATTGCCGAGGACAGACCGAGCAGCTCCCGCCCCGAGCGCAGCAGCCGGAGCGCCCCGAGCGGGCTCGCATGGCGCCAGGCGAACGGCGCGCGACGCTCGCGCGGCAGCGACTCGGGCAGCACCACCCAGCCGTAGGCCGCACACGCGAGGCTGGCGCCGGCTGCGACCCAGAACGGCAGCCGCGGATCGGCGGACCCGAGCAGGCCACCGACGGCAGGCCCGACCACGAAGCCCACGCCGAACGCCGCGCCGATCAGCCCGAACTTGGCAGCACGCTCCGCCGGCGGCGTGACGTCCGCGATATAGGCGCCGGCCGTCGAGAAGGTGGCCGCCGTGATGCCCGAGATCACCCGTCCGACGAACAGCCAGCCGAGATCGGGGGCGAGCGCCATCAGGATGTAGTCGAGGCCGAGCCCGAGGCTCGACAGCAGCAGCACCGGCCGCCGGCCATAGGCATCCGACAATGCCCCGAGCACTGGCGAGAAGACGAACTGCATGAGCGCCCAGGCTGTCCCGAACACACCGAGCATCCACGCCGCCCGTACCGTGGAGCCGGACATCTCCTCGACGAGGCGCGGCAGCACGGGAATGACGAGGCCGAGCGCCATCACGTCCAGCACGACGCTCACCAGCACGAAGACGACGGCGGCGCGGCGCGGCTCAGGGGTCTCGGCCATCGGCTGTCGTCTCTCCATCGGTGCTGCCCGCGACCGGCGGGAAGCCTCCCGTCTGCCGCAACGCCTCGCCGAGCGCAATGGCCGCCGCGACCGCAATGTTGAGCGAGCGGCGACCCGGAAGCAGAGGGATCGCGATACGAGCGTCGGCGAGGGCGTGCACGTGCTCCGGCGCGCCGCTCGACTCGCGCCCGAGGAGAAGCGTGTCCGTGGCAGAGAAGCGGAACGACGTATGCGCCACGCTGCCGCGTGTCGTGAGCAGCACCAGCCGGCCTGGATGACGAGCGGCGAGAAACGCTTCGAGCGAGGCGTGCCGCACCAGGTCCGCGGCACTCAGGTAGTCGAGGCCGGCGCGCCGCAGTGCCTTGTCGCGCAAGTCGAATCCTGCCGGCTCGATGACGTCGACGGGCACGCCGAGGCACGCTCCGAGGCGCAGGATCGTCCCCGTGTTCTGCGGGATGTCGGGTTGATAGAGAGCGATGCGCAAGTGGAGCCTCCGAACGCTCCGATAGCGGGCAGCGGTGGCCCCCACGGAACGTCAGGGCCGATGCGCCAAATTGCCTCTTATCAGGGCAGCGGCGCCCGCTTGTCGGACCGGGCAATCGATGTAACAACGGGCGCGCGTCAATACGTCCTGTCAAGCCCGTCGATGGGTCCCTCTAGTCTTTGCAGCCAGTTCATCGTGGCTCCGGTCCAGCCAGTGCTGCCCGGATCGGCGACGCGCGAAGATGACGGAGTGTCCGGCGGATTCGTGCGCAGAAATTGAGGCGAGCGAGCGCGGCGAAGGCTGTCGCAGCTCACGTGCAGACCAGGGAGGCCCCATTGGCGTCTGAGGCGGACAATTCGAACCGTCGTGATTTCCTCACGATCGCGGCGACCAGCTGGGCGGCCGTGGGTGCAGCGGCGACGCTGTGGCCCCTCGTGCAGCAGATGAACCCTGACGCCTCGACGCAGGCACTCGCCTCCATCGAGGTCGACCTGTCGCCCGTCAAGGTGGGGCAGGCCATCACGGTGATGTGGCGCGGCAAGCCGATCTTCGTGCGCAATCGCACCAAGGCCGAGATCGAGGCCGCCGAGAAAACCCCGCCGGGCGACCTGAAGGACAACAAGGCCCGCAATGCCGCGTTGCCGGAAAGTGCCGCCGCGACCGACCAGAACCGCATCAAGAAGGGCCACGACAACTGGCTCATCCTGGTCGGCATCTGCACCCATCTCGGATGCATCCCCAAGGGACAGGCCTTGGCCGATGCCAAAGGCGACTACGGTGGCTGGTTCTGCCCGTGCCACGGGTCGCACTACGACACGGCGGGCCGCATTCGGAAGGGGCCGGCACCCGAGAATTTCGCCGTGCCGCCCTACCAGTTCGTCTCGGATACGAAGATCAGGATCGGCTGACCCGCGGCTGCGAGCGCGCAACCGAGCCGCCACGACAGGCCGGCTGCAGTCTGGCAGCCGAAGCGCAACGGATAAGGCCCCATGGCACAGCACGAAGATACCTACAAGCCGGGCTCGCGCCTCGAGCAATGGTTGGACGAGCGACTTCCACTCGCGCGGATGATGCACGGCCAGTTCGTCGATTTCCCGACGCCGCGCAATCTCAACTATCTCTGGACGTTCGGAGGCATTCTCACGTTCTGCCTCGCCATACAGATCGTGACGGGCATCGTGCTCGCCATGCACTATGTGCCGTCCGACAAGATGGCCTTCGACTCGATCGAGCACATCCGGCGCGACGTCAACTACGGCTGGCTGATCCGCAACTCGCATGCGGTCGGCGCATCCATGTTCTTCGTCGCCGTCTACATCCACATCGCCCGCGGCCTCTACTACGGCTCCTACAAGGCGCCGCGAGAGATCCTCTGGATCCTCGGCGTGATCATCTATCTGCTGATGATGGCGACAGGCTTCCTCGGCTACACGCTGCCTTGGGGGCAGATGAGCTTCTGGGGCGTGACCGTCATCACGAACCTGTTCTCGTCGCTCGATTCCGTCATTCCCGGCCTCGGCACCAAGATCGTCACGTGGCTGTGGGGCGGCTACGCCGTGTCCGGCGTGACGCTGAACCGCTTCTTCTCGCTGCACTACCTGCTGCCGTTCGTGATCGCGGGCGTCGTCGCCCTGCATATCTGGGCGCTGCACGTCGTCGGCCAGAACAATCCCACCGGCATCGAGATCAAGACCAAGTCCGACAGCGTGCCGATGGCGCCCTATGCCGTCACGAAGGATCTGTTCGCGCTGTTCGTGTTCATCATGGTCTTCGCCTGGTTCGTCTTCTATGCGCCGGACTATCTCGGCCATGCCGACAACTACATCGAGGCCAACCCGCTGGTGACGCCGCCGCACATCGTGCCGGAGTGGTACTACCTGCCCTTCTACGCGATCCTGCGGGCCGTGCCGTCCAAGCTCGGCGGTGTGGTGCTGATGTTCGGGTCCATCTTGATCTTGCTGTTCCTGCCGTGGCTGGACACCAGCCGCGTGCGCTCCGCCCGCTACCGCCCGGTGTTCAAGTGGCTGCTGGTGCTCTTCTTCATCTCGTTCCTGGCACTCGGCTACCTCGGCGCCAAGCCACCGGAGGGCGCCTACGTCTTCTGGGCCCGTATCTTCACCCTCTACTACTTCCTGTTCTTCCTCGTGCTGATGCCGATCGTCGGCGTGCTGGAGACGCCGTCTGCCATGCCCCGGTCGATCACCGAGGACGTGCTCGGCGCCAAGGCGACGCCGCAGGCCGTGACCGCCAAGCATTGACGCGCCGACCGGAGAAACTGCAATGCGACTTCCATTCGACATCACCGGTCTCGGCGTCGGCCTCATCGGCCTCGGTGCCCTCCTCGGCGTGGCGACAACCACCGTTCCCGCCCTCGCGGCGGGGGGCGAGGGGCCGGTTCACGTCATCGACCGGCAAGCTTGGAGCTTCGCCGGCGTTCGCGGCAAGTTCGACAAGGATCAGCTGCAGCGCGGCTTCCAGGTCTACCAGGAGGTCTGCGCCGCCTGTCACGGGCTGAAACGGGTCTATTTCCGCAATCTCGCGGAGCCGGGCGGGCCCGGCTTCAATGCCGAGGCCGTCAAGGCACTCGCCGCGTCCTGGCCGAACCAGATCTTCGACGGCCCGAACGACAATGGTGATATCGCCACCCGCAAGGGCGCCATCATCAAGCGTCCGGCGCTGCTGTCCGACCCGATCCTCGGCCCCTACGACAACGACAAGCAGGCCCGCGCCGCACAGAACGGCGCCTTGCCGCCGGACCTCTCGATCATCGCCAAGGCGCGCGGCATCGAGTTCCACGGCTCGATCCTGGGTCATGTCGGCCAGATGGCGAAGGATGTCGTGAACGGCTACCAGGAGGGCGGCGCGGATTATCTGCACGCACTGCTGACCGGCTACGTCAACAAGCCGGCCGACTTCAAGCTCGCGGACGGCATGAACTACAACGTCGCCTTCCCCGGCAACC
>JBFWQN010000246.1:0-7714 GCA_050249405.1 Hyphomicrobiaceae bacterium
ATCATGCCGATCGAGCACGCGGCCGCTTGGCTTTGCGCGGTGGCTGAGCTGCCTCGTCGGGGAAATTGACAGCGAACACTTCCACCTTCGCCGATTTACCCTTGAATGCAATCTCGCCCAGCGTCTCCTTCGCCTGGCTCTCGGGAACGCCCTTTCTGGTGCTGCCGTCGATCAGAATGCTCCGGCTGGCCACTTTCGTATGCGCCTCGATGCGCGCGGCCAGATTGACGGTGTCACCGATGCACGTGTAGGTCGCGCGCTCCTGCGTCCCCGTGTAGCCGGCGATCACATCCCCGGTCGCGATGCCGATACCGATATCGATGGGCGGCTTGCCTTCCCGGGCGCGCTCCACGTTCCATTGCCCGATCAGGGCCCGCATCTCGAGTGCCGCCGCCACGGCGCTCGCAGCGCAGCTCTTCAGCGGGGACGGGGCGCCGAACAGGGCCATCAGCCCGTCGCCGATCATCTGATTGACAACCCCGCCGTGACTGCCGATGGCATCGAACATCAACGTATAGTACGTGTTGAGGTCATCGATCGTCTCCTCCGGAGCCTGCTGCTCCACCATCGACGTGAAGCCCCGGATGTCGCTGAACATCACCGAGGCATGCACGCGCCGACCGCCGAGCGCGAAACCGGTCTTCTGCAAGTCTTCTGCGACCTCGGTGGTGGCGAAGCGCTGCACGAGCGCACGCTGCTCGTCACGCAGCCTCTTCTTTTCGAGGCTTGCTCCGATGCGTGCCTTGAGCAGCACCGTATTGACCGGCTTAGACAGATAGTCCTCGGCGCCCAGCGAGATGCAGCGCACGACATTCTCGATGCCTTCGCGCGCCGAGGTGACGATCACCGGCACATCCCGCAGATGGCTGTCGGCCTTCATATCCTCGAGGACCTGAAAGCCATCCATCTCCGGCATCTCGATGTCGAGGACCAGGAGGTCGAAGGGCTCGCGCCGCAGCGCCTTCAAGGCTATGCGTCCGTTCTCAGCAAGCGTGGTGCGGTGACCGAGCAGCTCGATCATGCGCGCAAGCAGCAGGCGGTTTACCTTGTTGTCGTCGGCGATCAGAACGCGCGCTTCACGTTCGGACATTGGCCATCTCCCTCAGGCAGAGGGCGGCACGCTCGTATTCGGCCGTGAGATCGGCCACCTGCCGCGAAGCGTCGGGCCCTAATCCCTTGAGCTCGATATCGCGCGCCATGGCAGCGAGGCGCGAGGCGCCGAACGTGTTGGCGTTCGACTTGAGGGAGTGCGCGGCGCGCTTGCAGCGAACGGCATCGCCGGCGGCGCCCGCCTCGCTGAGCTCTGCGAGGATGCCCTTCGCCTCGTCACAGAACGTGCCGACCAGCTCTGCCACGAAATCGGCACCTGCCGTGTCGCGAAGCTCGTTGAACACGGCAAGGTCGACCGCATCTTCGCTCATCGGCTTCTGCTCCCGGAGGGCCGCACCTGGAAAAGTGCCTCGATCAGACGGTCGGGGCGAATTGGCTTCGAGACGTAGTCGTCCATTCCCGCCGAGATGCACATCTCGCGGTCCCCATCCATGGCGTTGGCCGTCATCGCCACGATCCGGGGACGCCGCTCGTCCGGCACCCGCTGGACGATGGCACGCGTCGCCTCGAGACCATCCATCTCGGGCATCTGCACGTCCATCAGCACGACGTCATAGGCCTGGCGCTCGACGCTCTCGACCGCCTCGCGGCCGTTGCTCGCAAGATCGGCGCGATAGCCGAGCTGCTGCAGCAGCCTCACGGCGAGCTTCTGGTTCACGACGTTGTCCTCTGCCACGAGAATGCGCAGTGGATGGCGCTCTGCCATTTGCGGATCCATGCTCGGCCGTGCCGGCTGATGCCTCGCGGCCTTTGATGCGCCGTCGTCCACGCCCACGAGGCTGACCAGGGCGTCGAAGAGCTGTGATTGCCGCAATGGCTTCGACAGATAGGCATCGAACAAGGTCTCGGATATGCCTTGCTCCCGGCGGCCGAGCGAGCTGAAGAGGATCAGCGGCAGCTTCGGCGCGACACGTCGCAGGGCCGTGGCCAGTTGGCGGCCGTCCATCCCCGGCATGTGCATGTCGATGATGGCGATGTCGAACGTCTCTCCCGCTTGCACCATCGAAAGAGCCTGGTCCGGCTCGCCCGTCTCTCGTGGCGCCATGCCCCATTTCGCGCATTGCAGTTGCAGGATGCGCCGGTTGGTGGCGTTGTCGTCGACGATCAGCAAGCGCTTGCCGGCAAGTCCGTCCTGGAAACCGATGAGCTCGCGCGAGCGCGAAGCCGGAAGCGTGCAGGGCTCGGCCATAATGGTGAAGCGGAACGTCGAGCCGCTCCCGGCGCCAGCGCTTTCCGCCCACATTCGGCCGCCCATCAGCTCGGAAAGGCGGCGGCTGATGGCGAGCCCCAGTCCCGTGCCGCCATACTTGCGCGTCGTCGACGAATCGGCCTGGCTGAAGGATTGGAACAACCGGGCCATGGCGTCCGCCTCGATCCCGATGCCGGTATCGCGCACCGCGAACATGATCTCGAGACCACCTCCGGACCGAGATGCCGGCGCACAGCTGACGCTGACCACGACCTCGCCGGTCTCGGTGAATTTCACGGCGTTGGCGAGCAGGTTCAGCAGGATCTGGCGCAGACGGGTAACGTCGCCCTTGATCGCCGTCGGCACCTCGCCGTCGAACTGGTAGGCGAGGTCGAGATGCTTCTCCGCGGCCCTGGTCGCGACGAGATCCAGCGCCGCCTCGATGCATTCGCGCAAATCGAACGGCTGCGTCTCGATGTCCATGCGGCCAGCCTCGATCTTCGAGAAGTCGAGGATGTCGTTGATGATCGTGAGCAGAGCATCGCCCGACTCGCGGATGGTGCTGGCGTAGTCCCGCTGCTCGTCGTCGAGCTTCGTGTCGAGAAGTAGCCCGCTCATGCCGATCACCGCGTTCATGGGCGTGCGGATCTCGTGGCTCATGGTGGCGAGGAACGCGCTCTTGGCGTCGTTGGCGGCCTCTGCGACGGCCCGGGCCGCCTGCGCGTCCTTGAACAGGCGCACGTTCTCGATGGCCAGCACGGCCTGATCCGCGAAGGTGGTCACGAGGGCGATCTGGCGCTCCGAGAAGGGCTCGAGGCGCGCCCTGGCGAGGGCGAAGACGCCGATCGGCTCGCCATTGCGCAGCAGCGGCACGCCGAGCATCGAGCGCACGTTGCCCATCTCGGCCTGGCTGCGCTCGCCGTACTCGGGATCGCTCCAGGCGTCGTGGACGTGCACGGGTGCGCAGGCAAGCGCCGTGCGGCCGACGAGCGTCGACCCGTCCACCTTGATGCGATTGTCGCGCTCGAATGCCTCGTACTCTGGTTTCAGGCCATTGCCGACACGCCAGCGATAGGCCCCATCGTCGAGCTGGAAGATCGAGCCCATGTCGGCCGCGCAGAGACGCACCGCCGTATCGAGCGCGGTCTGAAGGACCGGGGCGAGATCGAACGCCGAGCGCGAGATCGTCTGCAGCACGACGTTCGTTGCGGTCTGGTACTCCAGGCTCTGCTGCACCTCCGTCGTGCGGGCCGCCACCTCGTTGAACAGCCGCGCATTGTTGATGGCGATGGCCGACTGGGCGGCGAACGTCTCGAGCAGGCGCACGGTCTCGGGCGGAAATTCGCCGGGACGGCCACGGCGCACGACGAGGGCTCCCAGCACCGTTTCATGGTGCAGCAGCGGCACGGCAAGCAGCGCACGCGTGCCGCCACGCAGCAGGATGCCGATCAGGGGCGAGCGCGTCGCGTCCTCCTTCGCGAGATCGATCACCTGGACGACCTCGCGCCGCTCGGCACACTCCCCGACGACGGGGTCACCGATGCGCATCGGATGGGCCCGGACCCGTGCCAGATGCTCCTCCAGCATATTGTGCGCGGCCTCGACACGGAATGTCTCCGACGCCTTGTCGTAGACATAGATGGTGCCGCCGCTGGTGTCGGTCATGCGGCAAGCGTGATCCAGAATGGTCGCCAGCACCTTGGGCATGTCGAGCGAGGAGGACACCGTGCGGCCGACCTCGGCCAGCGAGCGCATCTCCTCGACAGAGCGCGCGAGCTCACGGGACCGCGCCTGCACCTCCTCGAAGAGGCCAGCGTTGTTGATGGCAATGACGGCTTGATCCGCGAAAGTCGTGACGAGGTCAATCTGACGCTTCTCGAAAGGCCTGACCTCCGTCCGGACGAGCACGATGACACCCAATGGCTCACCGCCCCTCAACAGGGGAACACCAAGGCTCGTCCTTGTCCTGGTCGCCTTTTGGCGGTCCAAGGTCGCGAATTCGGGATCCGCGAGGACATCGGCGAAGTGACAGGATTGGCCTTCCACGATAGCCCGACCGGCAACAGAGCCCCGGGTCGGTATGAGGGGGCGCGATCGAAGCCAGTCGCCAAGCTCGGCGGTGGCACCGGATTGCGCGACGAGGTGCAGTGCTCCGTCGATGAGACGGAATACGAGGGCGTAGTCGCTGGAGCAGATCCGATGCGAGATTTCAGCGATCGCATCCAGAACCGGCTGCAACTCGTCTGGCGATCGAGAGATGACAGCGAGCACCTGCGACGTAGCCGTTTGATATTCGAGGCTTTCCGTCAATTCCCTCGACCGCGCCTGCACCTCCTCGAAAAGCCCGACGTTGTTGATCGCGATGACGGCCTGATCAGCGAAAGCGTTGAGTAGCGCGATCTGGCGGTCGGAAAAGGCATTTGGCAGCCTTCCGGCTACCGTTATTACGCCGATCGCTTCGCCAGAGCGAAGGATAGGAACACTGAGCATGCTGCCGACGTTCGCCGCCCGGGCGGCTGCCGCGTGTTCGTAGTTGGTCTCCTCGGGAACGTTGCGGAGGTACGAGACTGAGCGCGTAAGGATGGCGGTCTCGGCATTGCCGCCACCTGGTCGCATACGGCGCGGCCACGTCGAACGTACAGCGTCTGCACTCATCTCGTCCTGAAGATTGTGGATAGCGGCAAGCTGGATCATGTCGCCGTCCAGGCGATTGACCTGACTGAGAGTCGCACCACAAAGCCGCGTGGCGTTCGCAGCGATCGTGTCGAAGACCGGCTGCACATCCGTCGGCGATTGCGAGATGACGCTCAGCACCTCGCTGATGGCCGTCTGGTATTCCAGGCTCTCTTGCAACTCCGCCGACCGCGCCTCCAGCTCCCGCTGCCGCGTCTGCAATTCATCCAGCAGCCGCGCGTTCTCGATGGCGATGAGGGCCTGGTCGGCAAAAGTTTCCAGGAGAGCGAGATGGCTCGGCGGCAAGGCGCCGGGGCGCTTTCGGGGGACGGCGATGGCACCGATTGCCTCATCGCCCCTCTTCAGTGGCACGAGCGTCATCGCACGATAGCCTGTCGATGCGAATTTGCTCCAGCCGCGGGGCTTGTCCTCGAGATCCGCCAACACATCGGGTATCTCGATGACCTTGCGGTCCAGGATTGCCTGCCCGTGGATGTAAGCCCTGGTAAGGGGATGCGGAGTGCTCTCCTTCCAGAGTGCGACGAGGTTCGCATCATCCTCGGAGATTGCAGCGATGCGGACCATATCGGTGTCGACGAGCGCGATGCTGAAACCGCATTCTGGAATGAGTTGCCGACCGCTCCGAACGATCGCATCGAAAACGGGCTGAGTATCGGTACGTGAGGTGCTTATGACGCGCAGAATATCAGAGGATGCTGTCTGCTGATCGAGCGCCTCGGTGAGCTCCCGCTGCCGCGTCTGCAATTCATCCAACAGCCGCGCGTTCTCGATGGCGATGACGGCTTGGCGCGCGAAATTGCTGACGAGCTCGATATCGGCGCGCGAGAACGGCCGCACCTCCTTGCGGAAGATGCCGAGCACTCCGACCAGGGTGTCCTCCTTGAGCATTGGAACCATGAGAAGGGTGCGTGCTCCGGCAATATCGGCGATCTCCCTCGCCGCCTCGTCGCCAGAGAGATAGCCCTCGTCGAGCCGGATGTCCGCGACATGCTCCAGCTGCCTCGATGCGATGAGACGCGACAACGCATTTTTGGGCCCCGCCGGCACGATGGGCCGGCTTCGGCGCAGCTCGGCGAACTCGGGCGGCACGCCCTTCATGGCGACGTGCCGCAGCCGCTCGTTCTCATAGAGAAAGAGGTTGCCGAATCCGGCCGCGCAAAGTGTGGTGGCCTTCTCGACAACGGCCTGGAAAACAGGAGCGAGGTTGCCGGAGGAGCTGCTGATGATCTCGAGCAGGCTCGATGTCGCCGTCTGCCGCTCCAGGCTCTCCTCAAGCTCCTGCTGCCGCGTCTGCAGCTCGTCCAGGAGACGGGCGTTCTCGATGGCAATGACGGCTTGATCGGCGAAGGTGGTGACCAGATTGATCTCTCGGGTCGTGAATTTTTGTACTCTTGCGCGAACCAGAGAAATGACCGCCACAACTTTTCCGTCGCGAAATAGCGGCACCGACAACAGGCTCCGCTGACCGCCAACCTTTTGCGAGTGGCTATTTTCGAATTCCGGGTCCGCCAATGCGTCCTCGATCATGATCGTGCGACCCGCAAGCGCCGCGCGGCCGACTCCGGAGCCGTTGCTGATCGGTATGGGATTCGCGCGAAGATACGCGCCGAATTCTTCGGTGACACCCTGAGTTGCTGCGATGTGCAGGCGATCGTCATCTCTACGAACGAAAAATCCCGAGTAATCAGCGCCACACAAGCGTCCAGCGGCCTCTACGATCACATTAAACACCGGCTGCAGATCCCGGGAGGATCGTGAGATGATTGCCAATACCTCCGATGTGGCCGTCTGATGGGCGAGATTTTCCTCTAGCTCCTGTTGCCGCCGCTGCAGCTCGTCCAGCAGTCGTGCATTCTCGATAGCGATGAGGGCTTGCTCACCGAGAGTGCTCACCAGGGCAATCTGCTGGGCGGAGAATGCCTTCACGCTGGTGCGGGCGAGGAATATCACCGCAACGGGCTGGCCATCCGCCATGATCGGGACGCCAAGAACGGTCCGAACTCCCGAGACCCGCTGGCGCTCTGCATTCTCCGGCGTGGTCAGCTCGGCGTCCTGGAGCGCATCCTCGATATGAACGACGCGCTGCTCGAGGGCGGTTCGCCCGACGCACGTATGGCGACCCGGGGCAATTGGATTTGCGACGAGGATGTCGATGAAGGCCGAGCCCATGCGATTGCTGGCGCCGACGTGATAACGGCCATCGCGCAATCGGAAGAAGGCGGAATAGTCCGCTTCGCAGAGCCGCGCCACCGTCTCGCTGATCCTGTCGAGAACCACCTGGACGTCGGACGGCGAGCGGCTGATCACCGAAAGGATCTCGCTCGTTGCCGTCTGATGGGCGAGGCTTTCCTGCAGCTCTCGCGTCCGCGCCTGCTCGGCCTCGAATAGCCGCGCGTTCTCAATGGCGATTACGGCTTGGTCGGCGAAGGTTTCGAGGAGTGCGATCTGCTGCTCGGAGAAGACACCCGGCACTCCTCGCGCGACGAAGATCACACCGATGGCTTTCCCGTCCTTCAGCATCGGCACTCCGACGCCGCTCCGGTAGCCGCTCGTTGGCGCAGTCTGCTTGCGAGGATGCTGGCTTGCCTGGACGTCCTGGTTCTGGACCGGAGCACGGGTCCGCACCACCTCCGCCGCGACTGTTCCGCTAGTGATGGGCATGGGAAACGCCGCCCGCACGGCTTCCAGAGCGGCAGCGTCTGCGACGTTGTGCAGCGCGGC